>JALZIX010000004.1 GCA_030860025.1 Actinomycetota bacterium | reverse complement strand
GCGGTACGCCGCTGGTCGTCCTCAGGCAGCCGCAAAGAGTCGAAGACGTCGGGGGCCACAAAGGGATAGGCCGGTGATTCGACGTAACCCAAGTCGGCCAACGACCGCGCGATACTGCGCCGCCGGCGTTGGGCAGGAGTCAGCCCCCGTCCGGCCGGAGCGATCGGCAGCACCGAGGGGACCTGGTCGAACCCGGACAGCCGGACGATCTCCTCGACCACGTCGTAGGGATCGACCAGATCCATCCGCCAGCTTGGTGGTGCCACCTCGAGGAGCGCACCGTCGAGACCCCCCGTGACGGACGCGCCGAGCTTGGCCAGCAGGTCGCGCACGTGCTCGGCCGGATAGTCGACTCCCACGATCCGGGAAGGCAGGGTGACGTCCAGGACAACCGGTGATCGCGACTCACGGTGGTCCACGTCGACGACGGCTCCGGCGGGACGGGCTCCGCCGTACTCCGCGAGCAGTTGGGCCGCACGGGCGATCGCGGCGGTCGTCATCTCCGGATCGACACCGCGTTCGAACCGACGAGCAGCCTCGCTGAACAGACCATGCGCCCGGGAGGTCCGAGACACCGTTGCCGGATCCCAGTGCGCCGCTTCGAGCAACAGGTTGGTGGTGCCGTCATGGATTTCCGTCGCCCGACCACCCATGACAGCGGCGAGTCCGATCGGCCCCGTGTCGTCGGTGATCAACAGATCCGCCGCGGAAAGCGTCCGCTGCACGCCGTCCAAGGTGGTCAGGACTTCATCGGCATCGGCTCGACGGATGACCAAGGGCCCGGAGAGCAGGTCGAGGTCGAAGGCGTGCATCGGCTGACCGATCTCGATCATGACGAAGTTCGTCACGTCGACGGCCAGGCTGACGATGCGAATCCCGGCCTGGATGAGTCGGCGTTGCATCCACTCAGGACTGACACTGCCAGGTCGTAGCCCGGCCATGGCCAACGCGACGAACCGGGGACAACCCGCAGGGTCCTCGACGCGGATGTCATAGGACGGCGGGCCGCTGGTTGACGGCGGGTCGAGTCGGCCGGGATCTGTGCTGGGAACTCGCAGGCCCAGGCCGATCTCGCGAGCCAGTCCGCGTACCGAGAGCAGGTCGCCCCGATCCGGCGTGACCTCCAGTTCGAACACGGGGTCATCGAGTCCCAGTACGGGGACCGCGGCAGATCCGGGCTCAGCGGACAGATCGGGGTTGAGCACCAGGATGCCGGTGTGTTCGTCGCCCAGGCCCAGTTCGCGGGCGGAGCAGATCATCCCGTCGGAGATGCGGTCGTACGTTTTCCGGGCGGTGATCTCGAATCCGCCGGGTAGGACGGCCCCGGGCCGAGCAACGACGACCAGATCGCCCGCAGCGAAGTTCGTCGCCGCGCAGACGATCCCCCGGGGCTGCGCCTCGCCGACGTCGACCAGGCAGTAGCGGATCGGCTTCCTGAACTCCGCCAGTTCCTCGATCTCGAGGACTCGACCGATCACGATCGGTCCGGCGAGATCGGCACGGTGGATCTCGTCCACCTCGACGCCGAGTTGGATGAGGACCTCCGTGATCTGGCCCAGCGGGTCCGGCGCGCGGGGCGAGACGTACTCGACCAGCCAGGACAGGGGTATGCGCATCGGCTGTGGACTCCCTGCGTCAGATCTCGACGCCGAAGGCCCGAGCGAAGCGGACATCGCCCTCGACCATGTCGTGCATGTCGCGCACGCCGTGGCGGAACTGCAGTGTGCGTTCGATGCCCATCCCGAAAGCGAAGCCCGAGAACTCGTCGGGATCGATTCCGCAGGCAATCAGCACCCGAGGATTCACGATGCCGCAGCCCCCCCATTCCACCCAGCGCGCTCCGTCACGGTGCTCCGGGAACCACACATCGAACTCCGCGGAGGGTTCGGTGAAGGGGAAGAAGTGCGGCCGGAACCGAGTCTTCGCGTCTTCCCTGAACATTGCCCGAGCGAGGTGGTCCAACGTGCCGCGAAGGTGCGCCATGCTGATCCCGCGATCGACGACCAGCCCTTCGATCTGCGCGAAGACCGGAGTGTGCGTGGCGTCCAAATCGTCAGTGCGATACGCGCGGCCGGGGGCGACGATGTAGATCGGTGGCTCGCGTTCGAGCATCGCACGGGCCTGGACCGGCGAGGTGTGGGTTCGAAGAACCAGACCTGAGTCCGGTGGATCGACGAACATCGTGTCCATGAGCGACCGACTCGGATGATCCGGTTTGAAGTTGAGTGCGTCGAAGTTGAACCACTCGGCCTCCACCTCGGGTCCTTCGGCAACCTCGTACCCCATGGCGACGAACACGTCGACCATTCGGTCGCTGATCATCGTCAGTGGGTGCCGGGCACCACGCGGTCGGCGGGCCACGGGCAGGGTGACGTCGACGGCCTGCCCGACCAGGACCCGCTCGTCGCGCTCGGCGGTCAAGCTGCGAAGCCGGGCGGCGTACGCGGTCTCGACGGCCTGTCGGGCCAGGTTCACTCGCTTTCCCGCCTCCGAACGGGCAGCTGGAGGGAGTGCACCGAGCTCTCGGCGGGCCGCGAAGATCGGCGCACGGTCGCCGAGGTGGGCCGGTCGCACCGTCGCCAATGCGTCGAGATCAGCAGCCTTGTCGAACGCCTCGATGGCGTCGGCGACCGCCGCCGAGAGGGACTCTGCGGAGAGGATTGCGACCTGCTTGGGGTCGTAAGGGTCATTGGCTCCGGACATCGTGGCTCTATCCAACCGCAGAGCGGCAACCCGGATATCCGAGCCCCTCGCGGCGAACGGCATACCTCACGGCGAGCCGTCGCTCCGCTGTGCGAAGGCTGAGGCATAGAGACAGATCGCCGCTGCCGCAGCGACGTTCAGGCTCTCCGCTCGACCCCAGATCGGAATCCGAATGTGCTCGTCCAGTGCTACTTCAGAGGCAACTTCGTGCGCTGACTCTATGGCGGCCAGTCCATGCGCCTCGTTGCCGAACACCCAGGCCGAAGACGCTCGCAGCAGTAGGTGGGTATCCGGCTCGCCGAGACTGCGGGTCGCTGAAGCATCGGCCCCGAGCATCTGCAGTCCGGCCTCCCGGACCCCCCTACCGACGTCGGCAAAGGTCGCAGCGCGAACGATCGGCACATGGAACAGGCTGCCGGCACTGGCGCGTACACATTTGCCGTTGTACGGATCCACCGATCCTGGTGTGAAGACCACTGCATCCACACCAGCGGCGTCGGCCGTACGGAGGATGGTCCCCGCATTTCCGGGATCGGCGATGCCGGCGAGGACCGCCACCAAGACCGGCGACTTCCGCAGGACAGTCGGGAGGTCGACGTCCACGTAGCGGCAGCGGGCGATCAGACCCTGAGGATGCACCGTCTCCGAGAGGGTCGCGGCTGTCCTGTCACCGATCGGTAGCAGGGTGACCGGTGATTCGGCCAACCAATCGCCGTGCAGGTCAAAGGCCGCGGGTGTTCCGAACACCTCGAGCACGACGCCGGGACTGGCCAGCGCCTCGCGCACTGCCTGCGGTCCCTCGGCCAGGAACTCCCGGGCCTGATCACGTCGTGCCCGCCGAGTCAGTCGGCGGGCCTCGACGATGCTGGGGTTGCGGTCACTGAGCACGGCCACCAAGTCCGCTCAACGACGGTCGCGATGGTGTCAGGTGGGCCTGCGGCTGGTGCCGGTCAGCTGCCCGGCCTCGTCGAGCGCGGTGTGGGCCGAGGCGACCAACGCCGTGAAAGCCGTCGCGTCGCTGACCGCCAACTCGGCGAGGACCTTGCGGTCCAGCGGGATCCCGGCGAGCTTCAGACCCTGCATGAATCGGTTGTAGGTCATGTCGTTGCGCCGGGCGGCCGCGTTGATCCGGGTGATCCATAGCTTGCGGAAGTCGCCCTTCCGGACCTTGCGGTCGCGGTAGTTGTAGGTCGCCGAGTGGAGGAGTTGCTCCTTGGCCTTGCGATACAGACGTGAGCGCTGGCCGCGATAACCGCTGGCGGCCTCGAGTACAGCGCGGCGCTTCTTGTGGGCGTTGACCGCCCGCTTGACGCGTGCCATCGATGAACTCCTTGCGCTACAGGCCGAGCAGCCGGCGCATACGCCGGCTGTCAGCGGGGTGGATTTCGGTGTTGCTGTCCAGGCGACGCTTGCGCCGTGAGGACTTGTACTCGAACTTGTGCTGGTTGTTGGACTGCTCGCGCACGAGCTTGCCCGTCCCCGACACCCTGATGCGCTTGGCGGCACCCTTGTGCGTCTTCTGTTTCGGCATGGTGCCTTCCTTCGCTGAAGCTCTTCGCTGACGCGTTGTTATTTCTGATTACCCGCTTGACCAGCTTCGCTGGCGGCGGCCTGCTTCTTCTGTGCTGCGGTCCTGTGCGGGGCCATGACCATGACCATGTTGCGACCATCCTGGCGCGGCGTGGACTCGACGAAGCCGAGTTCCTCGACATCGCTGGCCAGGCGCTGCAGCAACCGCATCCCCATCTCGGGGCGGGACTGCTCGCGTCCGCGGAACATGATCGTCACCTTCACCTTGTCGCCCTGCTTCAAAAAGCGGATGACATGGCCCTTCTTGGTCTCGTAGTCGTGCGGGTCGATCTTCAGGCGCAGCCGCATTTCCTTGATCACCGTCTGCGTCTGATTGCGTCGGGTCTCTCGGGCCTTCTGCGCCGCTTCGTACTTGAATTTTCCGTAGTCCATGAGCTTGACCACCGGCGGGCGGGCCATGGGGGCCACCTCGACCAGATCCAACTCGGAGTCCTGCGCCAGACGCAGCGCCTCGCCGATGGAAACGATCCCGACCTGTTCACCTTCAGGTCCGACAAGCCGGACTTCGGGAACTCGGATGCGGTCGTTGATACGGGGCTCGGTGATGGCGTCTCCTGTCGCGTCGTCGGCACATGCCTGATTGGCAGAGATTCGACCCCATAGAAAGGGCCCGACATCCACAGATGCCGGGCCCACTCGACCGATCGGCGTCGCGCAGCAACGCAACACCATGCCCGCGCGTCGACGCGGGTGACCGGACCCGAACACTGAGTCAGCCGGGTGGCTGTCCGTGGACGGGTGGGAGCGGACTCCTCTTGCTCACCTGCAAGGCGCACAGATGGGTCGCGATCGAGAATACCAGCGGACGCGCTCAGGCAGCGAACCGCGGTGGCCGGAGCACCACCCAAGACCGCCCGACCGGTGTCATAGACCGACCATGGGTTCTCTCCCGGCGCGACCGGCCGATCGTCGCCGCGGTCAGCTCGAGCGAGACTGGCTCAACAACCGGCGCAGCTCTTCGGTGGCCGCGGCGGCCGCCTCGCCGTCTACGGCCTGGATCGCCAACAAGGTGATCGCGTCGTCGTCCTCGAGCTCCAGGGTCGCCCACGGTGACGCGTCGGAGAAACGTACTCCCCGGACCACCTGCCAGGGGATCTGCTTGGGGCTCCCGAAATTCCGGATCTCGAGTCCAGCGGCGTCAGCACGCACGTACGGGCGGGTCAGTACGAGCACGCCGCCGGCGATGATGATTCCCAGCCCGATCATCGCCAGTTGGTCGGCAGTACGGAAGGTGACCCCGCCCGCGTTGGACTGTTTGAGCAGCAACCCGACCACTGCCATCGCCACGACGATGAAGACAGCCAGAAACCAAGCTCCCATACGGAGCTTGCGCGGGCGGACGGTCAGCATCGCGACGCGTTCAGCCACCCAGATCCACGATTGCCGCGACGGGTCCGCCACCGGAGGGCCCCTGGTGCACGGCGGCCACCGAGACGAACACGGCGGGGTCACCGGTCACCGCGGCGGTGACCCCGCCTACGCAGGCCTTGATCTGGCGATGCCAGTGGACATCGGAGTCGTCCAACATTGCATTGCGACGGTCGCGGACCTGTCCCGAGGGGTCGGCCTCACACTTGAGGAACACATTCACCAGTCGGCCCCGCAGGTCGCTGTGGTGCGGCCGCTCGGGCAGGTCCAGCCCCGCGTCACGGATCGCTTCCCAGATGCCGTCCTGGTCGAGGGCATCCTTCATCACCGAGTGCCCGATCCGGTAGCGACCACCCACGCCGCGGGCGTTGCCCACAACCACGACCTGTGCCTGATCGAGCTCAACCCCCGACGAGCAGGACGCCACTGCACTGAACAAGGACAGGTCGTGCATGACCTGATCGTCGCTGGGCATGTCGATCTCACCCAAGGCAACCGCGATACCGAGTGCCGTCGTGGCATTGGACAAGTCCATGGATTCATGGGTGTGTTCGGTCCACACCGTCTCCCCACGAGACTTCGCATCGCGAATTGTCTCAATGGTCAGCAACGGGGTCTTGGTCTGAACGTAGTGCACATCTGCGGGATCGGTGATGCCCGCCTTGTCCATGGCCTCCCGGACGGCCGCGGCCACCTTCTCGATCATCGGCGTACGGCCAATGTCCTCAGGAAGCAACCTCTCGCTCATGGCGAACCCAACCGTCAGCCGGGGCTCCCCGCTGGGCGAGACCGAGTCGGGCGGCACCGTGGCGAAGATGGTGGCGTGCGGCGAGATGACCCCGTCGGTACCTCCGGACCAGACGATCGGAATTTGCTTGACGGCAGCCGCATCGCGCGATCCCTTGGCTTGCAGGACCTCACGGAAGGCGCGGTCGGCGATGATTCTGGTGTAGTCGTTGACTCCACCATTGCCTTCGGTCTTGCCGATGACTGCGACCACCCGATCCGCGTCGAGGACATCGTCGTCGATGAGCTTCGCGAGTTCCGAGGCGTCGCTGACCGAATGCAGCGGAATCTTGCGGACTTCGATCGGGTCGGGACGGGCCGGGCTGGACTGGGTCACCGTTGGGACCTCTCTAGGTGTTGGAAGTGATCTATTGCCGTCAAGGCGCCGCGGCCTCGATGACGGTGCCGAAACTACCGCTGACGCCGTCGGCGATCCGGTCCAAGGAAGTGATGACCGCACGTCGGCCGCCGCCGTCGACGAACTCCAGGGCTGCCTCCACCTTGGGTCCCATGCTGCCGCTGGCGAACTGGCCGGCTCGTGCGTGCTCGCGCAACTCGGCGGCGCTGATTCGACCGAGGGGGCGCGCCTGGGGCGTATCGAAGTCCACCATCACGTGATCGACATCGGTCGCGATCAGCAGCACATCCACATCCAGGTTCTTGGCCAGCAGCGTGGCCGTGAGGTCCTTGTCGATCACCGCCTCCACTCCGCGCACTGTTCCGTCGGCCTCTCGGACAACAGGGATCCCTCCTCCGCCCCCCGCGATCACCACGTACCCGGCGCCCACGAGAACAGAGACGGTCGCGACGTCGAGAACCTCGAGTGGCGCCGGCGACGGGACAACCCGGCGCCAGCCGCGTTCACCGCGGTCCTCCCACTGCTGGCCGTGGACGATGAGCTGTTGGGCTCGGTCCGGGGGTAGGTACCGCCCGATCGGCTTCGTCGGCCGGCTGAAGGCGGGGTCATCGATACTGACCACCGTGCGAGTGACCAGCGTCGCCGTCTCGCGGGAGACTCCGCGAACGCGCAACGCGGCCGCCAACGCGTTCTGGATCGTGAAGCCGATAGTTGCCTGGGTCTGGGCGACACACCAGTCCAGCGGGACGGGCGGAACCTCCGCTGCGGCCATCTCGTTCTTGACCAGGAGGTTGCCGACCTGAGGGCCGTTGCCATGGGTCAGCACGAGGTCGTGGCCTGCGACGACGAGCTCGGCCAGTCGCTCACTGGCCAGTGCGATCGCCTTCTGCTGGGACTCGGTCGAAGCATCGCCGCCAGGTCCCGTCATTGCGTTGCCACCGAGGGCGATCAGGACGCGCATAGGGCCATCATGGCGCTAGTGGCATGCCAGTTGGCCAGGCACCGCTCAGACGGCACGCTCCTGGGCGAGTCCGATCGGCGTCCCGTCCGGATCCTCGACGAAGGCCATCCACAGCTGCGTCCCCGCGTTCTCGTCGGTGTGCACCAGTTGCGGTGCGGCGATTCCGATCGCTCCCCTGGCCACCACCGTCTGGTAGGCATCGTCGAGGTCAGCGACCCGCGGTCGAGGTCCGTACAGCTCACGTGGATCTGCAGTATCCCGGTGTGCGCGATCGCCATCGCGTGGGCCTCCTCATTGGTTCATAGCGTTGATGTTTTACACTCTGAAGTATGGCGGAGGTCCGGCGGCAGGTCGATGGGGTCCTGCCGCTCCCTTCCGGGGTTCCGGAAGACGCCCGTCATGCGGCCGCCAACCGGCTCCACTCGTTCGCCGTCCACCTGTTGCATGCGGCGCAGGTCGAGGACACGGCCCTGGGAATCACCCCGGAACGGCTCTCCGTGCTCTCAGTCCTGGTCTACGGCGGACCCATGCTGTTGGGTCGACTGGCCACGACCCAGCAGGTGACTCCGCCGGCCATCACGCGCCACGTTGACGCCCTCGAGCGTGATGGTCTCGCCAAGCGCGAGGCAGTGACCGGCGACCGCCGGGCCATTCGGGTGCGTGCGACACCGGCCGGCCGGCGGCTGGTCGAACGCGGCCGACGAGACAGAATCCGCGCCGTGGCCGCTGTGCTCGCGGACTTCGACGAACAGACCGTTGAGCAAATGAACGTCCTAAGTGTCAGCCTTCTCGCGAAGCTCACCGCCCACTGAGCAATCCGGGCATCGCCGGTTCGTCGGTATCCAGGTCGAAGACCACTCGGATGCCATGGAATCCGACCGGCGCATCAGCGGCCACGCCGAGGGTTCCACGGAAGTCCAGATCAGCTTCCCGCTGACTGTTCTTGCGCTTATCCGACCCGGCTCTCCCGGTCGTAGTTGCGGCCGAGGAACTCCGGAACGCGCGCCCAGCGGAAGGCGAAGATCATGACCAGTAGGGTTGCCACGTAGGGCACCACCAGCAGGAGCTGGCTGGGTACGGCGATGTCAGCGACCTCGGCGCGCAACGCCAGCACGTCCATTCCGGCGAAAAACAGCGCCCCGGCGAGAATGAACTGCGGGCGCCAGCCGCCGAAAAAGGTCAGGGCGATGGCCAGCCAGCCACGGCCGCCGACCATGCCCTCGGTGTAGGTGCCGGTGTAGACCAGCGGCAGGTACGCACCGGCGATGCCCATCAGCCCGGCACCGACCGTGGTGGTCCAGATCCGGCTCCAGACCACGGGGATGCCCATCGTGTCAGCGGCTTTCGGGTTCTCACCCACCGAGCGAAGATTCAGCCCGAACCGGGTGCGATAGAGCAGGACGTAAAGCCCGAGGGCGAGCAGCAGCGCCGCGTAGACCAGGACGTTGTTGGCGAACAGGATCGGCCCCAGCACCGGGATGTCGGACAGAATTGGGATCTCCGCCCGCGGAATCGTCTCCACCAGCGGCGGGGAGGTGGTCTCCCCCACCACGACCCGGAAGAGCAGCCCGGCAATACCGATCGCGGCGAAGAACAGGGCAAGGCCCACGACAAACTGGTCGAGCCTGAGCACCGACGTCGCCCAGGCCAGGACCAGCCCGATCAGTGCCGCGGCCAGGGCCGCGACGACGACCCCGAGCGTCCGGCTGCCCATGGCGAAGCTGACCAGGAATCCGACCGAGGCACCGAGTGCCATCAGCCCCTCCTGCGAGACGACGAAGACTCCGGTCATGCCGGCGAGCATCGTTCCCAGGGAGGCCAGCACGTACGGCACCATCGCGATGATCGTCAGCTGGCCGAAGGAGACGAACTCATCCATCGGAGCCACCGAGCAGCCGCAAGCGTTTGGCGATCACATCGGAGAACAGCAGGAAGATCACCAGCAGTGCCTCGATGATCAGCACCATTTCGACGGGTACACCGACCGTGCGCTGCATCGAGCTCGCGCCCACCTCCAGGATCGCGATCCCGAACGCCACGACCGGCACCCACAGCGCGTTGCCGCGGGCGATCAGCCCGATGATGATGCCCAGCAGCAGGAAGTTCGACTGCATCCCCTCGATCAGGCGGTCGTGCACGCCGGCCACTTCGAGCCCGCCGGCTAGTCCGCCTATGGCACCACCGATGATCAGCGAGACCACCGCGATCTTGCCGACCCGCACGCCGTTGACCGTGGCGGCGCGCGGATTACTTCCGGCCACCCGCAACTCGAACCCGGCAGAGGTCGATCGGCTGATCAGAATGACGGCAGCGGCCACTGTAAGCGCGACCAGGATTCCGGCATGGACTCCTGGCGGGCCGCCGAGGGTCGGCAGGATCGCGCCCTCGCCGATCCTGGTCGTGGCGGCTGCACCAGCGGCCGGGTCGGGCCAGATCTCGGTGGCCGCATAGTCCACGACCTGGAACGACACGAAGTTCAGCAACACCGTGGACAGGATCTCGTTCACCCGGAATCGGCCCATGAGCAGCGCCGGGATCGCCGCCCAGAGCGCACCGCCGAGCACCCCGGCCACCAGAACCAACGGGATCAACGCGGCGGCCGGCAGGTCGGCGAGCACGATTCCGGTGCCCGCCGCGGCCGTTGCGCCGACCAGCAGTTGGCCCTCGCCGCCGATGTTGAACCGCCCGGCAGCCAACGGGATCGTGAAGCCCAGTGCGATCAGGGTCAGCGGGATCCACTTCGTCAGCGTCTCGGTGAATCCGAACCCGGTGTTGAACGAGGTGGACAGCACCGTCTCGAAGGCGCCGATCGGGTCGTAGCCCAGTACTGCGATGACCACGCCGGAGACCAGGAACGCCAGGAGGATCGCAAGTACGAACGGCAACACCCGGCCCAACAGGATCGAGCGGACCCGGCCGACCGGTCGGGTGGGCTCAGTTCCAGGCTCCACCGGGCTCAAAGCGGGTGCGGCTGTGGTCATGTCCGGCCGGTGTCCTGCGGCAGGCCGGCCATCATCCGGCCGACCTCGTACGGGTCGTACTGGTTGGCCGTGTGCTCGCCGACGATCTGGCCGTCGTAGAGGACCAGGAACCGGTCGGTGATCAGGGACAACTCGTCGAGGTCCTCGGAGATGACGAGCACAGCGCAGCCGTTGTCCCGGGCCTCGTGCACGCGGTCGTAGACGAACTGCGTCGACCTCAGGTCCAGACCCCGAGTTGCGTTGTGGAGCAGGAGGAGTGATGGTTCGCGGGAGAAGGCCCGCGCGAGCACGACGCGCTGGATGTTGCCGCCGGAGAGCATCCCGGCCTGCTGGGCAGCACTCGGCGTACGGATCGAGAACGCCTCGATGGCCCGGTCGGCATCCTCCCGGACCCGGCGCCACGCGATCAGCCCGAACCGCTTGTACTTGTCCCGTCGCTGCGATCCCAGGAGCAGGTTGTCGGTCACCGACGCGGCTCCGCACACGCCGTCGCGATGCCGGTCCTCGGGGACGTAGGCCACACCGGCCCGCAACCATTCGGCCGTCTGCCGCCCGGTCAGATCCACACCGTCGACCTCGACGGTGCCCGACCGGATCCGCCGCACGCCGGTCAGGGCCTCGGCCAACTCTGCCTGGCCGTTCCCGGCCACTCCGGCGATGCCCAGAACCTCACCGCCGCTGACCCGGAGGCTGACATCGCGCACGGCCGGCACGCCGTGGTCGTTGTCGACCACCAGGTCTGCGACCGTCAGCCGTACGTCACCGCGCGCATGGTGAGCGGGGCCGGGGCCGGCGGCCGGAGTGTGCTCCGCCGGCGAAGCGTCGTCGGCCGCCTCGGCCTCACCCACCGGTGCCAGACCGAGCGCAGCCACGGCGGTCCCGGCCTGTTCGACGGCCAACTCGCCCACCATGAGCCGGGCCAGTCCCTCGGCGTCCACCGAATCGCGTTCCACGGTGGCGAACCGGGAACCGTCACGCATCACCGAGATCCGCTGACAGGCGGCCAGCACCTCTCGCACCTTGTGCGAGATGAACACGACGCTGGTGCCCTCGGCGACGATCACCTTCAACGACTCGAACAGCCCGTCGACTTCCTGTGGTGTCAGGTTGGTGGTGGGTTCATCCAGGATGAGCAGCCGTGCCCCGCGGTAGAGCACCTTGAGGATCTCGACGCGCTGTCTGGCCCCCACCGACAGGTCACCGGTCCGGGCCCGGGGGTCGACCGCGAGACCGAACCGTTCGGACAGCTCGGTGATCCTGGCCTGTTCTGCCCGGCGCCCGGAACCGCCGGCCATGCCGAGCAGGATGTTCTCGGCGACGGTGTATGCCGTGACCTGCAACAGGTTCTGATGGACCATGCCGATCCCGGCGGCGATGGCTTCCTTCGGCGTCCGGGCCGAGAACGGAGAGCCATTGAAGGTGATCGATCCGGAATCGGCGCGGTACAGCCCGTAGAGCACGTTCATCAGGGTGGTCTTGCCCGCCCCGTTACCGCCGACCAGGCCGTGCACCTCGCCCTGGGTCACCTCGAGATCGGCATCGACCAATGCTCGAACCGGGCCGAACGACTTCGAGATCCCAGTCATCGTGAGCAACGGCGGCAGCGGCGCCGCAGAGGGGCTCACTCGACGGGCGACACGTCACGGACGACGTCGATCTCACCGTTGCGGATGTCCTCCACGGTCTGGTTCAGCAAGTCGACGACTGCCTGATCGACATTCGCCGGAGCCTGCATCGAGATCCCCTGCTCGAAACTCATGCCCAGGTATCCGCCGGTCTCGCCATCGGTGATCTGGTTCAGGATCTCGTTCAGCATCACCGTGAAGTCGTAGAGCACCGAGGTCACGTAGTTGTCCGGCGCCAGGTCCGACTTGTCGGTGTACTTGGCGGTGATCAGCACATCGGGCTCCTGCTTGACCGCCTCGAAGGCGCCGACCATCCCGAGGTTCAGCGCACCGAGGATCACATCGGCCCCCGACCCGATCAACTGGGTGGTGACCTGCTGGGCCCTGGTCGGGTCGTTGAAGTCGCCGGTCCACACCGGGGTCAGGGTCGCGTCCGAGCCGCTGTCGGCAAGCGCCTGTTCGACCGCGTGCACCTCCGAGTAGGAGAACGGCAGGGTCACCCCACCCAGGTAGGCGATGGTCCCGGTCTGGGTCGCGGCGCCGGCCAGCACACCCAAGGGGTAGAAGGCCAGGTGGAAGTTGCGGTCCAGTACCCACACATTGCTCGGCAGATCCTGTGGCTCGGTGTCCTGCTCGGCGATGAACACCACATCGGGTGCCTCGGCGGCAACCGCGATCGTGGCGTCGTAGAACTGGCTGCCGTGGGTCCACACGACGTTGTAACCGTCGGCGACGTACTCACGGATCGTGCGCTCGGCATCGGGGACAGCCACGTTCTCCGAGTACGTCGTCTCGGCGTCGAACTCCTCCTCCGCCGCCTGCAGGGCCTGCAGCCCGAGGAAGGTGTAGTCGGCATCGGTTGTCGTCCCGGAGAACACCGCGGCGATCCGCGGCGGATCTCCCCCGCTGGCCCCTCCGTCGCCACCCCCGTCGCCGCCGCCCCCGCCATCGTCGCCGCCGCACGCCGTGACAAGGAAGAACACGGCCAACAGGGCGGTCAACTGGTGCGGCTGGAACCGATGGCGATTCATGTCATCTCCTCAGCGACGGCAGGCGGGCCGCGACCTGCCAGGTGGCCCCGGAGATTACCGGGTTGAAGGCCCACAAAGTACGGCCTCTGGCCGCGTCTGCGTCACTTCGCTTCGGCACCGCTCAGCCAGGCCCGCACCGACTCATCGTGTTCGCCCAGCGCAGGTGGCGGCCGGTGGGCCACCGGCTCCGAGCCGTCGAATCGCAACGGCGGTCCTGGCAGCTTGATGGGACCCAGGACCGGGTGCTCGACCTCGAGCAGCAACCCCTGCGAGATGGTCTGATCCCAGTCGTAGACCTGTTGCAGCGTCCGGATCGCCCCGGCCGGGACCCCGATCTTGTCAAGTTGCTCTAGCCAATACTCGCTGCTGTTCTCGGCGAAGACCCGCTCGATCAGTGCGATCAACTCATCGCGTCGGGCAGTGCGCTCACTGTTGGTTGCGAACCGCGGGTCATCCGGGTCCAGTCGGATCAGTGCGGCAAAGATCCGCCAGAGTGCTTGGCTGCCCACCGAGAGCTGCACTGTCCCGTCCGCGGTGCGGAAGGCGCCGTACGGCGTGATCGAGGGGTGGTGATTGCCCTGAGCAGTGGCGACCTCCCCGGCCACGGTGTACCGCGTGCCCTGGAAGGCGTGCACACCGACCATGGCCGCGAGCAGAGACGTCCGTACCACACCGCCCTCCCCGGTGCGCTCCCGCTCGTGCAGAGCGGCGAGGATGCCGTACGCGCCGTACATCCCGGCGAGCAGGTCAGCGATCGGCACCCCGACCCGCTGCGGGTGCTCGGCATCGGTCCCGGTGATGCTCATGATCCCGCCCTCGCCCTGCGCGATCTGGTCGTAGCCGGGGCGGCCTCCCTCGGGGCCGTCGTGGCCGAAGCCGGTGATCGACAGCACCACCAGCCTCGGGTTGAGTTCGGCCAGCCGATCCACGCCGAACCCGAGCCGGTCCATGACCCCGGTTCGGAAGTTCTCGATGAGCACGTCGGCGCGTCCGATCAGCCGGGTCAGGAACTGCTTGCCCGGTTCGGTCTTCAGGTCCGCGGTCACCGATTCCTTGTTCCGGTTGCAGGACAGGTAGTACGTCGAGATGTCCTGTTCCGGGCCGATGAACGGTGGGCCCCAGGTGCGGGAGTCGTCCCCGCCGGCCGGGGTTTCCACCTTGATCACGCGAGCGCCAAGATCCCCGAGCATCTGAGCGCAGTGTGGGCCGGCCAGCGCCCTGGTCAGGTCGAGAACTACGAGATCTGCCAGCGGTCCAGCCATGCCGCAATCGTAGGCTGAGCCTGCTTTCGGTCACGGCTGGTTCGCCCAGATCAGCAAGGCGAGGACCAGCGCTACTACGACCGCGGCGATGCGGGACAGCCAGAGTGCGGCCCGCTTCGGAAGGACGCCCAACAGGCCGGTGAGTAGGAACAGACTGCTCAGGACCAGAATCATGAAGCCGAAGATCGAGCCGTAACCGTGCGGGTCCTGCCCCCCGGTTGCCGACGGCAGGATCATGACTAGACCCAGCAGCGTCCCCAGTGAACCGAGCGCTACCAGGACCCACCCGATGACCAGGCCCGTCAGTTGCCATGGCGAACGATCCTGAGTCATCGGCCCGATGCTACGACCGGCAAGCGCCGCCCATCGATCTAGCGTCTCCACTCGTGGAGGGGGCCTCCTAGGGCCGGGGGCGGTGCAGGTCACGGCCTAAGTTGACGAGGGTGACGGTGCGCAGCTATGCCGGGCTGGCCGAGGGGATCTACGCGGCACCCGCCTGGCTGGGCGACGTACGACTGGTGACCATCGACGGCCCCAGCGGCTCGGGCAAGACCACCTTCGCCCGCCGCCTGCGCAAAGCCCTGTCCACCATGGGGTCGGTCGCTCTCGTCGAGATCGAGGCTCTCTACGACGGCTGGACTCTGAACGGCGCCTGGCAGCGGCTCGACGACCTCGTGCTGGAGCCACTGTCTGCCGGCTGGGAAGGCGGCTTCCATCCCTACGACTGGGCGAGCGAGAGTTGGAGTCAGGACTGGTGTGCGGTGCCCGTGTGCCAGGTCCTGCTGGTGGAGGGCTGTGGGAGCTCCGACCGTGCCGCTGATCGAGTGACCACCATGCGGATCTGGGTCGAGGCCCCGTCAGATGTGGCAATGCGGCGCAGCTTGGCCCGCCCAGGGGTGGATCTCGAGCGACGGCTGCGCGACTGGAAGCGGCTCGAGGCGGCGCACTTCGCCGAGCAGGAGACCCGGCAACGCTCCGACGTACGGGTGAACGGCAACCCGCCACAGTTACCGGGCTACGACCCGGAGCAGGCATTCACCGTTGACTCGTGACGGGTCGGCCGTGTCGCCGGCGCGCGGGCAGTCGTCAGCAGCACCGGGCAGACTGACCCGGTGCTTTTGGAAGAGGTCGTCGCAACATCGGAGAGGGTGGCCGGCACCCGCTCTCGGACCGCCAAGATCACGGCCCTTGCCGACCTGATCCGCCGACTCGCACCCGACGAGATCGCCACGGTCATCGGAATGCTGGTGGCCGCCCCACCCCAGGGCCGCCTGGGTGTCGGCTGGGGAGCTCTGCGCCGGATCGATGTCGACCCGGCCGAGCAAGCCTCGTTGTCGGTGGCGGACGTGGACGCGTCATTCAGCTCGCTGGCCCAAGCCTCAGGCACCGGGTCCGCCGCAAGCCGACAGCACCTCCTGGCGAGCCTGTTCGGCCGGGCCACCGCTGCGGAGCGGCAGTTCCTGATGGGGGTCGTGATGGGCGAGGTACGGCAAGGAGCCTTGGAAAGCGTGGCTGCGGACGCGATAGCCGCCGCCACGGCGTCGCCGGCCGAAGTCGTACGCCGTGCCTGGATGCTCACCGGGTCCCTGACCGAGACGGCCCGACTGGCGGTGACCGGCGGCACCCATGCGCTTGCCGAAGTCGGCCTGCAGGTGCTGAGACCGGTCAAGCCGATGCTGGCCGCCACCGCCCAAACGGTCGAAGCCGCTATGAGCGACACTGGCGAGTCGTTCGTCGACTACAAGCTCGACGGTGCCCGGATCCAAGTGCACCGCGCCGACGACATCATCGCGGTCTTCACCCGAAGCCTCAAGGACGTCACGTCCCGGGTTCCCGAGGTCGTCACGGTCGTGGCCCAACTGCCTGCCACGCACCTGATCCTCGATGGCGAGTCGCTGGTCCTGGAGGAGTCGAGTAGCAGGCCGCGTTCCTTCGCCGACACGCAGAGCCGTTTCGGTTCGCAGGCACCCCGGGAACAAGTGCTGCGCCCGTACTTTTTCGACCTGCTGCATGTCGACGGCGTCGACCTCATCGACGAGCCACTGACGGTCCGGCTCGCCGAACTCGAACGCGTGGCCGGGCCGTGGCGCGTCCCTTCTCAGCGCACCGACGATCCACAGGTCGGGGCGACCTTCATGGCCGAAGCCCTGGCGGCCGGGCACGAAGGCGTTGTCGTGAAGTCGACGTCTTCGACCTATGCCGCTGGGCGGCGCGGCAGTGGCTGGCAGAAGGTCAAGCCAGTTCGCACTCTCGACCTGGTGGTGCTCGCCGCCGAATGGGGGCATGGCCGACGATCCGGATGGCTGTCCAACCTGCATCTAGGCGCACGAGATCCGGGCGGAACCTACGGCGAGCCGGGCGCATTCGTCATGGTGGGAAAGACCTTCAAGGGCATGACCGATGCGGTGCTCACCTGGCAGACCGAGGCCCTTCAGGAGCTGGAGTTTCGGCGAACCAAAGGCACGGTCTGGGTCCGCCCGAAGCTGGTCGTCGAGATCGCCTTCGACGGCGCGCAGGTGTCCTCGCGCTATCCCGGCGGCGCTGCGCTCCGTTTCGCCCGCGTCATTGGTTATCGCGAGGACAAGGAGGCCGACGAAGCGGACACGATCGCTGCCGTACGGGACGCGCTCCCCGGCACACCGGAAGCCGGTGACACGTAGCAAGCTCGAGTTCTCTCATGGATCAGCCGGTCCACCGATCGGAGCCGGAGCGGGCTCTGACCCCGCCCCCCTAGTTCGCTGCCGCGCCGTCTCGGCAAGCACGATGCCGCTGAGGATCAGCGCCGCCCCGGAGAGCTGAACCCCGGTCAGCATTTCGCCAAGCACTAACCACGCCACCAGCCCCGCCATCACCGGCTCGGCCATACCGAGCAAGCCGGTCCGCGCCGATCCCAACGACCCCAGCGCCACCAAGATGAACGAGTAGGGCACCACGGTCCCGAGCACGATGATCCAGATGACGAAGACCCATAGCGGCACGCTCGTTCCGTCGAGCGGCGCCGGAGCAACGACCGATGCCCCGAGCCGCGACCAGTCGAAACTCCACGGTGGTCGGAGCACCGACCAGAACAATGCAGCCGCCGTGAAGGTCCAAGCGGCCAGACTCAGCGGATCCCGGCTGCCCATCCCGCGCTCGCTGGACAGGTAATAGGTCGCCAGTGACGCTGCCGCGCCCAGTCCGGCCAGCAGTCCCAGACCGTCCAGTGTCAACCCGTCCCAGATACGGGCGACGATGGCCAACCCGACGACGGCAAACGCCAATGCCGCCCACATGCGGGCCCGGACGGTCTGCCGGCGGACGAACCGAACCCACAGCACGACCAGCACCGGCGCCAGGTATTCCAGCAGCAAGGCGATCCCGACCGGCAATCGCGAGATGGCCACGAAATAGAACCATTGAACGAGCCCTATCCCGATGATTCCGACAGTGAGAAGGAAGCCCAGCTCACGCCGGCCAGCGCGCAGGGTCGCCGGTCTGGTCAGCATGATGAACGCCATCAGGATCACCGCCGACCCCAGAGAACGCAGTTGAACGAGGTCGAGCGAGGACAGCCCAGCGCCCAGCGCCAGTTTGCTGACCGTTGCGTTGATTCCGAACAAGACGGCGGCAGCTGCCGCCGCGACGACGCCGATCACCGCACTGCGTCCGGCGTTGCTCATCGACGGCGCGCTCATCGACGGCGGGGTCATCGACGGCGGGCTCACCGACGGCACGCTAGCCGGTGCCTGGTTCAGTCCTCGCTACGGCGGTCCTGCTTGAGTCGCGACCGACGGCGCTTGTCTTCCAGACGCCGTTCCCGGGCGCCGCGGCTGGGTCTGGTCGGTCGACGCGACGGCCCGGCCGGAGCCACGGACTCCCGCAGGAGGCGGGCCATTCTCGTGCGCGCGGCCTCGCGGTTGCGTAATTGCTGGCGGTATTCGGAAGCAACGACCGTGAGCGTTCCGTCGGTCAACCTGTCGCCCAGCCGGCTCACCGCAGTCTCGAGAACAGGCCCCGGCCAGTCCGGAATAGATGGAACGTGGACGGACAATTCGACTCGCGAGTCGGCCGTGTTGACGCCCTGGCCACCCGGACCAGAGGTGCGCGAGAAGCGCCACTGCAGAGCGCGCGCAGGCACCACGAGGTCGTCGGTGACCTCGAGGTCGCCGTAGGGACCGTCCTGCCCGCTCATCTGTCGAGCGTGCCAGGTGCCATCAACGGATATGCCCCGTTCACTGGCTCAGACCAGGTCGACCTTGGGGAAGCGGGAGCCACCGGACAGGCGCGCGTAGCCGGGCCCACGGTCGAAGAACGGCTCGTCGCCGGTCCGTGCGGCTCGCATCTTGCTCCGAAGGCTCTCCGTGGCTGGCTCGTCGCAGGCGGCTGAGTCCTCGTCCCCGGTCACGATCACCCCGTAGTCGGCACGAGCACCGGCCATGGAGACTTTGCCCCAGGCAACATCCCTCAGCACCTCGACCACGGGACGCTCGAGGGGATCGCCCCATCCCCCACCGCCGGTGGTACGAATCCGGACCGTCTCCCCCGCCGCGATGGGTTCGGCATCGGCCAGCGCGTCGACTTCCCGCTCGTTCGGTCCGCCCGGATCGGCAGTTACCTGGAAGCAGTGCCCGGCCTTTCCGCCCTTGACTCCCCAGCAGGCGAGGATCGAACGGTCTGCGATCGACATGAAGTGCGCGGGCAGCAGCATGCGGATGTGCTTCTCGTAGCCGAGCCCGCCACGAAACCGTCCCGCTCCGCCGGAGTCAACTGCCAGGCCAAGGGACTCGACGACGAAGGGAAAGCGAGACTCGCTGAATTCGGTCGGCAGGTTCCGTGAGTCAGGCACGACGTGGATCGTGTCCTCACCGTCTGCGTAGTAACGCCCACCGGAGCCGCCGCCCAGCACTTCACGCATGAGATACGGCTGGCCATCGGCGTCATTGCCGTACACGCCGGTGTAGCGGATTGTCTCCTGATCGGCGGGCATCCGACCGTCGACGGCCTTCGCGAGGACTCCGGCAAGAACGCCGAGCAACCGCAGGATCACGAAAGTGCGCGCGTTGGTCGGGGCGGGGAACACCGGGGTCAGCAACGTTCCTGGCGGCGGGAATCGCATCTCGATCAGTGGAACGACGCCCTCGTTCACGTCGAGTTCGGCCATCCGCTCAGGTGTGTCGGCCAGGTTGCGGAGGATCGGGGCCAGCCACTTCTTGAGGAACGTGCCTTCGGCGAAGTCCCCCACGTGGTTGATCGGGCCCTTGGCCTGCGGACTGGTGCCGGTGAAGTCGAGGATCAACCGGTCACCATCGGGATCGTCGGGGCCGGTGCGCCTCATCGTGATCCGCTGGGCATGCAGCCGGGGTGGGTCAACGCCGTCGTGCTCGGCGTAGTCCTCCCAGACGTGGCTGCCCACCGGGATCTTGGCCAGGATCTCGCGCCGATACGTCGCGGTGGTGTTGTCCAGGATCGCGTCGAAGACGGCCTCGACGGCCCCGACGCCGTACCGGTCGAAGAGCTCACCCAGTCGACGGGCACCCATCAGGCAGGCCGAGCATTCGGCATCCAGGTCGGCGGCCAGCGACTCCGGCATCCGCGAGTTGCGGGTCATGATCCGCAGCGCCGCCTCGTTGGGTTCCCCCGCTGACCACAGCTTGATCGGCGGCACCATCAGGCCCTCCTGAAAGGCACTGGTCGCGTTGGACGGCATCGATCCGGGCACCGAGCCGCCGATGTCGTCGTGGTGGCCGAAGGCCTGGACGAACGCGACGACGTACGGGCGGCCGTCTGGGCCGTCGGCGAAGACCGGCACCGTGACGCACAGATCGGGCAGGTGCCCGATCCCACCCTCGGACTCGTACACGTCGTTGTGGAAGAACACGTCGCCGGGGCGCATCGTATCGGGCGGAAAGTCCCGAGCGATCGGATGCACAAGCGCGGAGTACGAGCGGCCGGTGAGTTTGCGCAGGTGCCGGTCGTGGATCCCCGCTCGGAAGTCGTGTGCGTCCCTGATCATGGGCGAGCGCGACGTGCGCGCGATAGCCGTCTCCACCTCCATCTCCACGCTGGCGAGGTAGCCCTCGATGATCTCGACCAGCACGGGGTCCACGTCGGCAACCGGGATGTCGGTGAGGCGGTAGCCGTACGGATGCTGGCTCCACCCACGGCCGCTCCTGTTGGAACCCTCGCTCACAACGGACGCCTGACGATGCGGAGATTCCCGTACCGGTCGACCTCGGCCCGGAATCCCGGATGCAGCGGGACCGTGGAGCCGAACTCCTCGATCACCGCCGGCCCCTCGACCGTGTCCCCGGTGCCCAGCCGCGATCGCTGGTAGGTCGGCGCGTCGGACCAGTCATCGAAATAGGCCCGGCGGGTCCCGGTACGGGCGCTGTCGCCCCCGGTGCCGTCGTCGATCGGGACCACCTCAGGCGTGCGGATCGGTCCGACGCCGGTGACCCGCACGTTGACCCACTCGACCGGCTGTCCGGAATCGTCGGCGAAGTCATAGCCGTAGAGCCGCCGGTGTTCGGCGTGGAAGGCCTGGGCAACAGTGCTGGTGAGGTCTGCGTCGAGGTTGCCCTCGCCCACATCGACGCGTACCTCGAAGGCCTGTCCGTAGTAGCGCAGGTCCGCGGTGCGGACGAAGCGACGCTCATGCGCAGGGAAGCCCTCACGTTCGAGTGCGCCAGCGGCATCCATCTGCAACTCGGCGTAGACCGCGCTCAGGCGGTCGTGATCGAGCCGGTCATGACGCACGACATGGGTACGTACGTAGTCGTTGCGTACGTCGACGGTCAGCAAACCGAATGCCGAGACATTGCCCGGGTTGGGAGGCACCAGGATGCCGGCCAGGCCGAGGATGTCGACCAGCCGGCAGGCGAGCAGCGACCCGGACCCGCCGAAGGTCACCAAAGTGAAGTCACGCACGTCCAGACCCCGCTTGACCGAGACCTGGCGCAGCGCATTCGCCTGGTTCCAGGCTGAGATCTCCAAAATCCCGGCGGCGCATTCTTCGACGGATTTGCCGAGTTTGGCGGCCAGCGACTCGATCGCCTGCCGGGCGGCGTCAGCGTTCAGGGGGATCTCACCACCGAGCAGGTGCGCTGGGATGCGACCGAGCAGAACGTGCGCGTCGGTGATCGTGGGCTCCGCGCCGCCCTTGCCGTAACAGACCGGCCCGGGGTCTGCACCCGCGGACTGTGGCCCGACCTTCAGCGTCCCTTCGGGGCTGAGCCACGCGATCGATCCGCCACCGGCACCGACCGTGACAACGTCGATCATCGGGATCTTGCTCGGGTACGCCCCGACCGTTCCCTCCGTCGTGAGGGACGGTTCACCGTCGATCACCACCGTCACGTCGGTGGACGTACCGCCACCGTCACAGGTCAGCACATTGCCGACGCCGGCCGCTCTGGCGATCAGGCCGGCCCCGAGGGCGCCGGCGGCGGGACCGGACAGCACGGTGGTGATCGGCTGATGGACGACCTCAGCAGCAGACAGGACGCCGCCGTTGGACTTCATCACGTAGAACGGGACGCTGCGGGGGGCCGCTGCGGCGCCGCCCGACTCCGCCGAGGTGGCGACATCGGCAAGTCGGCGCGCGATGTTCGCGACGTAGGAGGTGATATTCGGTTTGACGGCCGCATCGACGAGAGTGGTGACGGCCCGTTCGTACTCGCGGTATTCGCGCAGGACCTCGCTGGAAATGCTCACGACCGCGTCTGGGTGTTCGGCCGTCAGCACCTCCCGCATCGCGAGTTCGTGGGCTGGATTGGCGTAGGAATGCAGAAAACACACCCCGATCGTGGTGATGCCCGCATCCCGGAAGAAGCGGGCCGCCCGGACGGCATCCTCGTGGTCGAGTGGCCGGATCTGAGTGCCGTCCACCGCCAGGCGCCCGCGCACGGTTCGCACCCGGTCAGCCGGGACGATCCGCGGTGGCTTTACCCAGAAGTAGGAGTTGCCGTACCCATCGGGGACCGACTGACGAGCGATCTCGAGAATGTGTCGGTAGCCCTCGGTGGTGACGAATCCGAGGTTCTCGACCTTGCCCTCGAGCAGCTTGTTGGTGGCCACCGTCGTCCCGTGGCTGACTGCGGTCAGCGCTTCTCCGCCGGCCCCGATCAGGCCCAAGACCTTGTCGATACCGGTGAGAAATCCCTCGGCTGGATCTGCGGGAGTGGACGGCGTCTTGGTGCTGATCAACTCACCGGTGTCCTCGTCCACGGCAACAACGTCGGTGAAGGTGCCTCCGGTGTCGATCCCCACCCGAATCCGCCGGGTCACCCTGTCCCACCCCGGCCGCCCGGCAGCTCCGACCTGCATCAGCTCATCAAAGCCGATTCCGCTTTCCCACACGAATGCACGGTCACTCAGAGGATGCATGGCGCCTACGCTGGGCCGACGAGAACATCGAGCGGAAGGGTCGTCATGGCCGCCTGTACCCACCTCGCGGAAGCTGCCACCGCCGACCCGCCGCCCCGGACTCCCGAGGGGTGCGAGGAGTGTCTGGCCATCGGTAGCCACTGGGTGCACCTGCGCAAGTGCCTGACTTGTGGGCACATCGGCTGCTGCGATTCCTCGCCCCTCAAGCACGCCAGCGCCCACTTCGGTGAGGTGCACCACCCGGTGATCACCTCGTACGAACCAGGTGAGTCCTGGCGTTGGTGCTTCGTCGACGAAGCCGGTGCATGAGCCCAACCACCCAGCTGGAGGTGGAACGCTCTCCGATGCCCGCCGCCGATGCTTCCGCGGAGCCCTTACGTCCGGTACTCCTCACCGTTGACGACGATCCGTCGGTCTCCCGCTCGGTCGCCCGAGACCTGCGGCGCCGCTACGGCTCGAACTACCGGATCGTGCGCGCCGACTCCGGTCCTGAGGCCCTCACCGCCCTGAAGCAGATCCTTCACGCGCCGGCCGCGCCGGTGTTGCCCTCCTGAGTCAGCGACCGCGGCGAGCCAACCAGCCGCCCACCGCAGCGCCGAGGAGGGCGATCACCGCTCCCCCCACACCGGCCAGCAGGACCGGGCGGGCATCGGTGGGAAAGAGTTCGTTCCGCCGCGGCGCGGGCAGATAGGTCGTCGCTGCCTGGGTGCCGGCAACGGCAGAGCTGGCCGCGTCGTCTGCGGCCCCGGCCGGCTGCAGCGGCGCCGTCGCACCGGTGAGCTCGTCGTCCACGGCGGAGAAGAACTGATCGGCCATCCGCTTGGCCACCGCCGAGATCATCCGCTGCCCCACTCCGGCCACGGGTCCGCCGACGTTCGCATCGGCGGAGTAGGACAGCTGGGTCAGCTCGCCGTCGGCCACCAGGTCGATCCGGCAGGTCGCATCGACCGTGCCGGCTCCCCCGGCTCCACTGGCGTTCATAACGTATCCCTCGGGCCGTACGAGATCGGTCAGCCTGACCTGCCCGTCATACCTACCGCGGATGGCGCCGACGCCGGCGGAGACCGTCATCGCGTAGCTGTCGGGGCCGGTCAGCTCGAGGGACCCACAGCCCGGAATGCATCTAGCCAGCACGGCAGGATCAGTGAGCGCACCGAACACCCGTTCCCGGTCCCCGTGGAGCGTGGCCGTCCCCTGAAGCTTCATGCGGTCTCCTTCTCGGCCCGGCGAGCGTGGTTGTTGGTCCGTTCAGCCGTCCCGTCTCCGGCGCGGCGGACCAGGTCGTAGATCTGGCTCGGTCCCAACGGCATCTCGAGGATCCGGATGCCCAACGCATCCTCGAGTGCTGCCGCGATCGCGCCCGATCCGGGAATCACGCCGGCCTCCCCAGCCCCCTTGACACCCAAGGGGTTCAGTGGCGAGGGGGTCTCCTGGTGGCCGATGTCGATGGTCTGCGGCACCTCCGAGACGTAGGGCATCAGAAAGTCCATGAACGAGGCGTTCTGCAACTGGCCCATCTCGTCATAGGCCATCACTTCGTACAGCGCCCCGCCCACCCCCTGGGCCACCCCGCCGTGGATCTGACCCTCCACGATGCGCGGATTGATCAGCCGGCCGCAGTCGTGGACGACCGCGTACTTCTCGATCGTCACCGCGCACGTCCCCGGATCAACCTCGACGATGACCGCGTGCGCACCGCTGGCGAAGGTCGACCGGACCGGCGAGTAGTAGTCGCGTCCTTCAAGGCCGGGTTCGTCGTCCTCGGCCACGGGAGGATGATCATCCGAGGTGACGCGGGCGAATTGGGTTGCCGCCTTGGACGCTTCGTCGAACGCGTACCGCAGCGGGTTGGACAGCACCGCCACCATGGAAAGTGGGATCACCGCGCCGGGATCACCGCGCACACCGACTGCTCCGTCGACGATGTCCAAGTCTTGTGCGTCCACCTCCAGAACCTCCGCCGCGATTTTGAGCGCCTTTGCCCGTACCGCCCGGGCGGCAAGGGCAATCGCGTTGCCACTCATGACCGCTGCCCGGGAGGCGAACGTGCCGACCGCGTAGCCGAACCGACGCGTGTCCCCCGTGTGCACCTCGATGTTCTCGATGGGAACTCCGAGTTCATTCGCCACGATCTGTGCGAAGACCGTCTGGTGCCCTTGGCCCTGACTGGTCAGGCCCGTGGACACCAACACCTTGCCCGAGGGAAGCACCTCGACGTGCCCGCCCTCGTAAGGGCCGACTCCGGTGCCCTCCACGTACAGCGCCATTCCGATCCCCAGCCACCGTCCCTGGGTAGCTGCGGTTGCGCGGCGTGCCTCGAAGTCCTTCCAGCCCACCAGTTCGCGCAGCTTGTCCAACATTGCCGGATAATCCCCGGAGTCGTAGATCAGCGGCCGCCCGTCCTGAAACATGAGGTGGTTGTCCCACGGGAACTCATCCGCGCGGATCAGGTTGATCTCCCGCACCCCGGCTCGGTCGAGGCCGAGTTCGTCGGCGATCCGATCCATCGTCCGCTCCATCGCGAAGCAACCCTGCGGGCGGCCGGCCCCGCGGTAGGGCGTCACGATGACAGTGTTCGTGTAGAGGGAATCGACCTGGCAGCGGTAGTTCGGCAGGCGATAAGGACCCAGCAGTTGGGTGCTGGTGATGATGGGCACGACGATGCCGTACGGCGTGTAGGCGCCGTGATCGTGCAGGACATGTACGTCCAGGCCGAGCAGCCGGCCCTCGTCGTCGTAACCCGCCGTGATTCGTTGCAACTGACCGCGTTCGTGCGCCGACGAGACGAAGTGCTCCCGCCGGTCCTCGGTCCATTTGATGTCGCGGCCCAGCCGCATCGCTGCCCAGGGAACGAGCAACTCCTCCGGCCACGGGTGCACGATCTTGACCCCGAAGCCGCCGCCAACATCCGGGGCGATCACCTCTACCCGGTCCGACGACATGCCGAGCTTCGTGGCGATCGCGGCACGCACGGACGTCGAGGTCTGGGTCGAGCTGTAGACCCGCAACGACTCATCCACCGCATCCCAGTGCGCGTGAACCCCTTTGCCCTCCATCGGCATGCTCGCGCTGCGTTCGATGGTCTGGACGAAACTCACTTTGTTCGGCGCCTCGCGGATGGCCGCTGCGGCGTCGCCGAACTCCTGGATCAACCGCGCGGCGACGTTGTCCGGGATGTCCTCGTGGACGGCGTGGTCCGCGCGCTCGGCGGCTTCCACGCCTACTACGGGGGTACGCAGCTCGTATTCCACCACGATTCGCTCGGCGGCGTCCTCGGCCAGGTACCGGTCCGCTGCCACCACCATCGCGATCGGCTCGCCCACATGACTCACCGACCCGTTGGCCAACGGGTAGCCGGTACGCGGAGCGGTGAGCGCCGGATGTGGGATGAGCACCGGCAGCGGCTCGGCCATCGGACCCTCGAGATCCTCGTAGGTGTAAATGGCCTGCACACCGTCGACTTCCAGCGTCCCGGACACGTCGATGTCGACGATTCGCGCATTGGCGTGCGGGCTTCGGACGAAGGCCACTCCGAGAGCGCCGTGGCCGATGTCGTCGAGATAACGACCCTTGCCGGTGATCAGTCGGGCGTCCTCCCGGCGCACGATCGGCTCGCCGAAGAGCTTGGTGGTCATGGGTGGTCCTGCGTCGTCGAGTGGGCGACCGCCGGTTGCGCCCGCTGCGCCCTGATCTCCTGGGCGCGCCCGACCGCCTTCACGATGTTCTGGTAGCCGGTGCAGCGACACAGGTTCCCGCCGATGATGTCGCGAGCCTCGTCGTCGCTGATGGGATCCCCGGGCTCGTACTCCTCGAGGGCTGCGGCGATCGTCGTGAGGAAGCCCGGCGTACAGAATCCGCACTGGAGCCCGTGGCAGTCCCGGAAGGCCTCCTGAACCGGATGGAGTTGACCGTCCACGCCCGCAAGTCCCTCGACCGTGGTGATCTCGTGGTCCTCGGCCTGAACCGCGAACATCAGGCAACTGCGTACCGGGCGACCGTCGAGCAACACGGTGCAGGCACCGCAGACACCGTGTTCACAGCCGACGTGGGTGCCGGTGAGCTCCAGGTCGTGGCGCAGTGCGTCGGACAGCAGGCGGCGGGCTGGAACGCGGACTGGGGTCGAGCTGCCGTTCACTTTCAACGTGACGGCAAAGAGCGGCTCGGTCATGCCGCCACCGCGGATCTGGCCACGGCGTCATCAGCAGCCTGCGGCAGGGCCCGCTCGGTTAGCACGGCCACGAGTCGACGGCGGTAGTCAGCACTGGCGTGCAGATCGCTGTCCGGCTCGACCAGCGTGGCAGCGAACTCGCCGGCCGTACGCCAATCCGCGGAGTCCACATGCTGACCGGCCACGGCGGATGTCAGGTCGTGCACCTCTGGGACCGGGCCGACCGACAGATAGGCGGCCCGGACATCAGTCACCATCTCGTCCTCGTCGATGGTGACCGTCACAGCTGCCCCACACATGGCGTAGTCGCCGCGACGGCGGGCAAGTTCGACGAAGGCACTTCCGCTGCGCGGAGCCGGTGGTCCGAAGCGGACCGACACGGCCAGTTCGCCGGGTCCGAGACAACTCTCCAGTGGCCCGAGGAAGAAGTCTGCCGCGTCGACGTCGCGGATCTCCTTAGCAGCCGTCGCGATCTGCACGCTTCCCCCCGTGATGGCGAGGATGGCGGTCAGCTCCCCGGATGGATCGGCATGAGCAACCGAACCGCAGGTCGTGCCACGATTGCGAATGGCCGGGTGGGCAACATGGCTGGTCGCGCGTCGCAGCAGCGGCAGTGCGACGAATGCCGGCTCGTCGGCGAGTAGCTCGGCATGTCGGACCAGGGCGCCGACCACAACTGAGCCGTCCTCGGCCACCCTGATGGCGGCCAAGCCGGGTATCCGGTTGATGTCGATCAGGGTGTGCGGAGCGGTCAGCCGCATCGACAGGAGCGGGATCAGGCTCTGCCCACCGGCGAGAACCTTTCCGTCGTACCCGAGGGCGCCCAGGGTGGCCAGCGCCTCTTCGAGGCTGCGCGGCGCGGCGTAACCGAACGCTGGCGGCTTCATGGACGCATCACCCCACCATCCAAGCGGACCCGGGCCACCTGGTGGGTGTGGCCGGCGCCGTCACGAGTCCGGATTCTCGAGCTGGGTGAACTGCAGAACCGACCATGGGCTGAGCAGCCATGGATGGTCATGGGCGAGCGCAGCCGCTTCGGAGCGGGGCACCCAGACCCACTCGGCCACCTCGTCGGTGTCCGGCCGGGGGATCGGCCGGTGTCCCACCATCCGCGCGAGATAGACGGGGCATACCTCGTTCTCCACTACTCCCCCGGCGTCCTGCGCTCGATAAGCGAAATCGGGTAGCGCGAGGGACACCGACGGCGCCGCCAGCCCGAGTTCACTCGACAGCCGCCGCCTGACCGCCTCGACCGGATCCTCCCCTGGCGCCGGATGGCCACAGCAGGCGTTCGACCACACACCCGGCCACGTTCGCTTGGTGAGCGCGCGACGGGTCAACAGGGTGTTGTCGTCGTCGTCCATGACGTGTACGGAGAATGCCAGGTGCAACGGCGTGTTCGCGTGATGTACCTCGGACTTGAGCTGCGAGCCGATCGGCCGGCGTTGCGCATCGAGCAACACGACCCGCTCGTCGTCGAGCTCAACCACGTCGACGCCTGCAGCATCCATGCGCCCATCCTCGCCGACGGGCATCAGGTCTGCGCGCATCCCCTCCGCGAACCCGCGACCTCTCAGCGCTTCTTTCGAACCGCCTTGGGCGGGGCCGAGCCGGACCGGCCGCTGCTCGGGCCGGTGCGGGTCGCTGCCGACTTCCTGGTCTGGGCGGTCCCACCGCCAGTGCGTCGGTCGTCGACGTCGCTCGTGTCCTCGACTCTGCCCTCATTGGCAAGGGCAATCCGGAGTTCCTCGGGAGCCAGCACGCGGCAGGCGTGCCAACCCAGGATGGCGACGATCGTGCCGAGCGCGATGCCGGTGAGGCTGAATGTATCGCTGAAGACGAGGGTGACGTTGCCGATCCCGATGATGATCCCTGCGGCCAACGGCACCAGGTTGATCGGATTAGCGAAGTCCACCCGGTTCTCTTTCCAGATCTTGGCGCCGAGGAGGCCGATCATGCCGTACAGGACGACGGTGATCCCGCCGAGGACGCCACCCGGCGTGGCCGCGATCAGCGCACCGAACTTGGGGCAAAGACCGAACAGGATCGCGACGACTGCGGCGATGTAATACGCGGCTGTGGAGTAGACCCGCGTCGCGGCCATGACGCCGATGTTCTCGGCGTAGGTGGTCGTCGGCGATCCACCCACCGAGGAGGTGACGACGGTGGCAGCGCCGTCGGCGAAGATCGCCCGACCCAGCACCGGGTCGAGATCGCGCTTGGTCATCACGGCGACTGCCTTTACGTGACCGGCGTTCTCGGCAACCAGAGCTATGACTGCGGGAAGCACGAGCAGGGTGAAGTTGACCGAGAAACTGGGCGCTGTGAACTCAGGCAGGCCGAACCAGTCGGCGCTCTCAACGCTGGAGAAGTCGGTTCGGAAGTGCGGCTTGACCTCCTGTGATGCCGGCTGGAACGAATTGATCTCGCCGGCCGTCTTGTCCAGGATCCATGACAGCGCGAACCCGAAGAGCAGCCCGAGGAGGACCGAGATCCGAGCCAGAAAGCCGCGCAGCGCCACAGCGGCCACGATCACGAACGTCATCGTGAGCAAGGCGACCCATTGGTCCTGCGGCCAGTAGATCTCAGCGGCCACCGGGGCGAGGTTGAACCCGATCAGCATGACCACGGCGCCGGTCACCGCCGGTGGCAGGATCCGGTTGATGACTCGCGCGCCGACAAAGTGGATGATCAAGCCAACGATGGCGAGCACGACACCCGCGATCAAGATCGACCCGACGACATCACTGCTGTCGCCGCCGCTGGCCCTGATCGCGACCACGCCACCGACGAAGGAAGCGCTGGTACCCAGGTAGCTGGGTACCTTTCCCTGCACGATCAGCAGGAAGATGATCGTCGCGATCCCGCTCATCATGATGGCGAGGTTCGGGTCCAGACCCATGATGATCGGGAACACGAACGTCGCCCCGAACATGGCCACCACATGCTGGGCACCGATGCCGGCCGTCCGGGGCCAGGTCAGGCGTTCATCCGGCGCAACCGCTTCGCCGATGGGCGGAGCCTTACCGTCGCCGTGAAGCTTCCAACTGAACGCCATCCAAGGCCTCCCGTACCAGGTCACACGCCGCCAGCGATCACCGGTCGTACCGATCATCGGCCCGCAGTGTGCCGCTACTGCAGCCCGTTGTGAAGGGCGCTGGACAGACGATGCTCAGTTGAGTCCATGGACCTCGACGAGATGAAGGGCCAACTGGATGTTCAGCCGTACCGAGGAGTCGGTCATGAATGGGCCGAGCAGCCGTTCCAGCTTGCCGATTCGGTAGCGCAGGGTGTTGTAGTGGAAATGCAGACTGCGCGCCGCCTCGGCAACGTTGAGGTTCGCCTCCAGCAGGACGCGAAGAGTCTCGCGGAGATCGGAGTGTTCCGCGGATGTGCCCGGGACGAGTGGGCCGAGCACCTCGCTCAGGTACGAGTGCAGTTCGCCCGAGTCCGGAATGAGCGAGAGCAACCGCAACACCCCCAGGGAATCGAACGACGTCACCGCACCGGGTCGCTCCGCCTGCAATCCGACCTGGCCGGCTCGTCGGGCTTGTGAGTACGCGGCCGGCAACTCCGACAAGGAAGCCACGGCCCGGCTGATCCCGGTACTGGCGGGCTGCAGGACACCGAGTCGCTCGGACTGAACGCGCGCTACGACGAGCGAAATCAGGTCGGTCGCTGCCGCGACGGGGGACGCGGGATCTCCGGGCAAGCCGCCGATGTCGCGTGGGGTTACCGGCAACAGGGTGACCACCTGATCAGAGACGACGACGACCGCGGCGCCGGTGATCCGGCCTTCCAAGGCTGTTCGCCAGCTTGCGGCAAAGCGTTCGAGGTCGTCTCGGCGGGCCCGTGGGGATTGATCCCGAATCGAATGCACAGTTGTGACGGCCAACACCAGCGCGGACTGCACATTCCAGCCGAACCATCGGGCGTGGTCCTGAACCCGTTCGAGGTCGTCGAGGCGCCCCTCGACAAGATCGCGGACGAGGTCACTCTGATACCTCGTTTCGACCGCGGTCACTGCGAGTTTCTGGGTGATCGTCAGAGCGGCCAACCCGGCAGCGCGCTCGAGGATGGTGACCGTGTCAGCGGCGTGCAAGCCGTCCCGGCGGGCGGCCAGCAGCAACCCGTAGTCGAAGTCGCCGGCCGTGATCGGCACGACGACCGCGGTCCCACCACCTGCGAGTTCTACGACGCTGCGGGCCAACGGCTTGGCTCTGACCAGCTTGCGAAGACCGGTGAGCTGCTCCACGCCGGGCCCGGCGGTGGCCAGGATCGCGCCTTCACTTCCGACGGCGACCACGGCCGCTGGCATCAGCAGCATCGCCGCCTTCGCGGTGACCTCCTCTAGTCCGCCGCCGGCCAGGACCGTAGCCACGATGGCGCGGTGCACCTCATCGGAGTGAGCCAACGCGGCGGCCTGCTTGTTGAGAATCTGGGTGAGTACCTGATTGAGGATGTCGTCGAACCCGACATCGTCTGGAAGCAGAATCACCGGAAATCCGCGCCGATCGGCTTCCTCGAGCATCCGCACCGGCAGTTCGTCGATATAGCGCGCCAACTTGATCGCGAACGCGGCCAACCCCCGGTCATCGAGATCTCCGACGAGCTTGATCAGGGCAGCCGGTCGGTGTCGCAGCGGATATCCGGTGGTCAGGATCAGCTCATCCGCCTTCACCCACGGCAGGATGTCCGGCACCTCCATGACGTTCAACCGCCGCACGATCCGGTTCAATCCCGAGGCACCAGCCACCAGTCGAGCGGTTCGAAGGCTCGACAGAGCCAGTACCTCCGCGACGGAAATCCCCGAGACGGTCGCCCAGCCATCCAGTTCCTCGGCGCGCTGCGCCTCGACCATGTGTCACCTCAGCCGTTTTAGGGTTCAGAACATGTGTTCGCGCAAATAAACCTGGCAACATTTTCCCAATATGCGTCTGGATCTTGGCAGGTTTCACCATACGCCCAAAGATCATGGGCGAGTAGTTTCGCGTTCAATGACTAGCACCTTTGCGGTAGAACGCGCTGAGGTACCGGCGCGATCCGCGGACTCGCAGACCGTCGCCCCGACCGCCGCCCCGGCGCTCGCCAGCATCGGGATCGCTGATCTCCTTCGCGGCCCGTTGCGCCCGGCAACGGTGATCTCGATCTTCCCGACCGGCATTTACCTTCGCGCCGAAGCGCCGATCACGATCGACCGCGGGCGGATCGATCCTGCCGCACGTCGACAATCCGGGGTGGTCGCAGTCCTGACCAGCGATGCCAGCCGGCTACCGCTGGGCGCAATCCTGCATCGTCCGTCCACTGATCGACCACTGATTAATACCCGCGGGCCATTACATGCATTCGTCGGCGAGGGTCGGATCTCGGTTGGTCCGCTCACCGTACGGGCGTCCGGCTGGTGGGATCCCCGCCCGCGGCTGCCATCGGTCCATCCGGCTCTGCTTCCCGAGGGCATGCGGGAGTTACGGTCGATGGTCAGCGAGCGAATGCACGGCCCGGTCCGCGATGTTCCGGTCGAGTTGTGCGCTCAACTGGGGGCACTGCGCGCGGCACTTCGTCGCAATGATGTGACCTCCGCGCTTCGGGCGGCGCAGCGGATGATCGGTCTTGGCCCGGGTCTCACGCCGGCTGGGGATGATCTGCTGTGCGGAATACTGGCCGGCCTGAGTCTGCTGGGTCACCCACAGGCGTCCCGGATCGGCGCCGGAATCCTGGCGCTGGCCCCAGGTCGAACGACTGACCTCTCGCTAGCTCTGCTCCGCCATGCCACTCTTGGCCAGGTGAACAGCGAACTGGGATCCGTCGTCCAAGCCCTGGCCGGAACCGGCCGGTTGCCGGGCGCTCTGCAGCGCCTGTTTGCCGTGGGTCACACCAGCGGAATCGCTCTGGGCCTGGGCCTTAGTGCGGCGGTCGACCTGACCAGCCGCTCTGTGCGGAGTCGGGGGTGACCTCGGGTCACGACCATGTAGACCTGAGGCAAGGGCAGTACAACGACTCGGTGACGCTGATGCTGGCGAGCCGCACCGTGGCCGGCACGGCCGGCGTCCGTGCGGCGCTCATTGCGATGGCCACACCGCTCAACGTGGAGCTAGCCCAGGGCATGGGCTTCGATGTGCCGCCGGCAGTTCCGGCGGAGCTCCTGATCGCCGTACGAGCCGACGACGAGGCCAGCATCGAGGCGGCGCTCGCCACGCTGACCGCCACCCTGACCGCTCGCTCGATCTCGCACGGCGTAGGCAACCAAGCGGATCCCCTTCCTGCGACGACGGGGGCGGCCCTGGCTGACAGCGACGCTGCGCTGGCGCTGATCAGCGTGCCCGGCCAACATGCCGCAACCGAGGCCTTCGATGCGGTCGCCGCGGGTCGCAGCGTGATGATCTTCTCCGACGGGGTCACGGTCGAGGACGAGATAGCCCTCAAGCGGGCGGGGCGCCAGGCCGGGGTCCTGGTGATGGGTCCGGATTGCGGCACCGCGATCGTGGGTGGGATCGCCCTTGGATTCGCGAATGTCGTAAGGCGCGGTCCGGTTGGCATCGTGGCAGCCAGCGGTACGGGGGCCCAGCAGGTCAGCTCGCTGCTCGAGACCGCCGGTGTAGGCGTGAGCCACCTCCTGGGACTCGGAGGTCGCGACCTGTCGGCATCAGTCGGTGGCATGGCGGCCGAGCTGGCGCTCATTGCGCTGGACGCCGATCCTGCAACAGAGCTGATCGTTCTCGTGTCCAAACCGCCCGATTCCGAAGTAGCGCAGGCCCTTTTGGCACTGACCGCAGAACTGTCCACGCCAGTTCAATTCGCATTGCTCGGTGCGGGTCAGCCAGATCTCACGCAGGCTGCGGAGGCGGCCTTGCAGGCCCTCGACGCCAAAGTGCCCGACTGGCCAGTGGTCGGAAAGCCACAGCACCCCCGCCAGCCGGCGCGCCTGCACGGCTACTTCGCCGGCGGGACGCTGGCCACCGAGACGCTGGTGCTGATCCGCGAGTTGGGCACCATCAGCACGAACCTCGGACCCGATGCACTTCCGGCGGCCGACGCGCTCGCCGGCGAGTCACACGTGGTGGTGGACTTCGGAGAAGACGAGTTGACCAGTGGCCGCGCGCACCCAATGATCGATCCGACCATGCGGCTGGATCAGATCGCTCAGATCAGCGCGGCTGGAAGCGGAAATCTCGTGCTACTACTGGACGTCGTCCTGGGGTATGGGGCCGAGCCCGCCCCCGCGCAGGCACTCGTACCTGCGCTGCGCGCTGCGGCTGCTGCCTCTGACGAGCGGGATGATCAACTCGACGTCGTGGTGTCGTTGTGCGGGACGGAGTCCGACCCGCAGGTCTGGTCCGAACAGGCCGAGGCCCTTTCCGCGGCCGGTGCGCTGGTCTTCGCCTCCAACGCGCAAGCTGCCCGGCACGCACTCGCACTGGCCCATGGCGCTACTGCCAGCACAGTTCCGCAATGAGCCGACCACTTGCCGCTTTGCTCGGCGAACCGCTGTCGGTGGTGACCGCCGGTGTGGATCTGTTCCCCGAAGCACTGGAGAAGCAGGGTGTGGACGTCGAACCGGTGGAGTGGCGGCCGCCTGCTTTTGGTGAGCCGGCGGAGCTCACTGCTCTTGCCGCAGACCCGCGCCGAGTGGCCGCAAACCGGGCGGCGATCGAACTGATCCTGGCCGCGGGCGCGGAGCTGATCGACGTGCGGCCCGCTGCCGATGCCCTCGGGCTGCCTGCCGATCTGTTCCTGCATGCCGGGCCGCCGATCGAGTTCGGGGCGGCGTCAGGCCCACTCCGGGGTGCGCTGATCGGTGCGGCACTGTTCGAAGGTCTGGCCGCCGACGCAGACGAGGCTGTGGGTCTGCTGGACGCCGGGCGGATCCGCCTCGAGCCCTGTCATCACCACCGCGCGGTCGGCCCGATGGCGGGAGTCACGACGGCGTCCATGTGGGTCTCGGAATTGCGTGATCCGGTGAACGGCGGCACGGCCTTCTGTTCATTGAACGAAGGGCTCGGCAAAGTCCTGCGTTACGGGGCCTACTCCCCCGAGGTCATCGAGCGGCTGCGCTGGATGAGCGAGGTCCTCGGACCGGTGCTGGCCGCGGCGCTGGCCAGGTCCGGCCCGATCGACATCAAGTCGATCCTGGCGCAGATGCTGCAGATGGGCGATGAGGGCCACAACCGCAACCGGGCGGGTTCGCTGATGTTCCTGCGTGATCTGTCCCCGGCGATCGCCGAGTCTGGGGCCTCCTCCGATCAAGTGGTCGATGTCCTGCGGTTCATCGGCGCAAATGAGCACTTCTTTCTCAACTATGGAATGCCAGCAGCAAAGGTGGCCTTGGACGCCGCGCGGAACATTCCGGGCTCAACCGTGGTGGTGGCCATGGCACGTAACGGGACCGAGTTCGGGATCCAGACCTCGGGTACCGGTGATGCCTGGTTCACCGGCCCGGCATTGACGCCGGATGGCCTGTTCCTCGGTGGCTACGGACCTGACGACGCCAACCCTGACATCGGTGACTCAACCATCATGGAAACGCTCGGCGTAGGCGGCTTCTCGATGGCCGCTGCTCCGGCGATCGTGCGCTTCGTGGGTGGAACGGTGCCGGACGCCTTGGCCACGACACGTCGGATGTACGGGATCACGGTCACCGAGAACCCCGCCTTCGCGATCCCCGTTCTAGAGTTTCGTGGCGCTCCGACCGGGATCGATGTGCTCAACGTCGCCAGGACCGGCATCCTTCCGCAGATCAACACCGGTATGGCCGGACGGGAGGCGGGGGTCGGCCAGGTCGGCGCCGGGCTGGTGAAGCCGCCCCAGGAGTGCTTCGAGAAGGCACTCTCCGCACTGGCCACAGTCGCCGTCGGCCCAGGTATGTGCCCTCGCTAAACACCGCTGGTTCGTCGGTACACGTCTGCCCGATGGCCGATCTTGAGTACCCCCTGGGCGGTACGGAACTCAAGCTACGCAGGGCGGCAGCGGTCAGGACTGCCCGCTAGCTCACCTGCAGCGACTCCCACTCGTCAGCCGACACCATCACCACCGCCGGTCGCCCGTTCCTGGTTTGAGCTTAATTGAGCCCCCTCCCGTACCACGGTGACAGCTCCGCTCAGATGCGGCAGGCATGGATGTCGGTCACCAGGATCGCCCGAGCGCCCACGCGCCACAGGTCGTCCATGATCTGATTGGTCTCCGACCGGACCACCATGGCACGGACCGCAACCCAGCCGTCCTTGCGTAGCGGCGACACGGTCGGGCCCTCCAAACCGGGCGTGATCTCACAGGCAGCTTCGAGGAACTCGAGCGGGCAGTCGTAGTCCATCAGTACGTACTGCCGAGCCACCAGCACTCCCTGCAGGCGCCGGATGAGCTGGGTCACGGCGCTCCCCACCTCGGTGCCCGCACGCCGGTGGATCAGGATCGCCTCCGACTCCAGCAAAGGACCGCCAATGATCGACAGGCCAGCCGTCCGCAATGTCGTCCCGGTGGAGACCACATCGGCCACCGCGTCGGCCACGCCGAGCCGACAGGCGGTCTCCACCGCGCCGTCCAGGGCGATGACCTCGGCAGAGACACCCAGTTCGGCCAGGTACTTCGACAACAGCCCTGGGTAGGCCGTGGCCACGCGCAGCCCGGCCAAGTCATCGATCGACGACGGGCCGTCTGCAGGTGCGGCGAAGCGGAACGTCGAGTGACCGAAGTCGAGCGCCAGGAGTTCGTCTGCCTCAGCTTCGGCGTCGAGCAACATGTCGCGTCCGGTAATACCAACGTCGACCGTGCCGGATCCCACGTAGACCGCGACGTCGCGCGGCCGAAGATAGAAGAACTCCACGTCGTTGCCCGGGTCGAGGATCGCGAGCTCGGAGGTCGAGCCGCGTTGCCGGTAGCCCGACTCGCGCAGCATCAGCGAGGCCGGCTCAGCGAGCAAGCCCTTGTTGGGCATTGCAACGCGCAGCATGCGACCTCCTAGGAACGAGTCGAGTACGAAACCCCAGCGACCGATCTGGCTGGGACCGCTCGTCAGAGATGAGCGTAAACGTCGTCGAGCTCGAGGCCGCGCGCGAGGATCAGCACCTGCGTCCAGTACAGCAATTGCGCGATCTCCTCAGCGGCCCGATCAGCCGACTCGTATTCGGCGGCCATCCATGCCTCGCCGGCTTCCTCGAGCACCTTCTTGCCGACGCCGTGGATGCCCGACGCCACGGCGGCCACGGTGCCAGAAGTCGGATCGGCGGCAGCGACCTTCTCGCGCAATTCGGCGAACAGCACCTCGAAGGACTTCCCAGGCGAGCTTGCCCCCGGCTGCGTGGATGTCATGACGTGCTCTCCTGGGTGCGCAGTCGTTGCAGGGCCAACGCCGTGTGCAGCGCCGCAGCCGTCGCCTCGGCGCCCTTGTCCTCCAGACTCCCGGGCGCGCCGGAGCGCTCCCGGGCCTGCTCGATGGTGTCGCAGGTGAGGACGCCGTTGCCGACCGGCGTCCGCTCGTCCAAGGCGACCCTCGTCAGCCCGCAGGTGACCGCCTCACACACGTAGTCGAAATGAGGTGTGCCACCGCGAATTACGGCACCGAGGGCAACCACGGCGTCGTGCGTACGAGCGAGTTCCTGGGCGAGGATCGGTAACTCGATGGCGCCGGAGGCCCGCAGCACCGTCGCATCCACTACCCCGTACTCGGCGGCGCAGGCGAGGGCACGTTCCACCAGGACGTCGGTGATCTCCCAGTGCCAGGTGGTCGCGACGATGGCCAGCCGAAGCTCCGAGGCATCCTGGTGCCGACCCAGCGGCAGCTCCGGGCGTCCCTCGCCACTCATGAGTTTTCTCCTGATTCCATGGGAAGCCCCTCGATGAGGTGCCCCATCCGGTCGCGCTTGGTGGTCAAGTAGTCGACATTCTCGGGGTTGTGGGCGGTGGGCAGGCTCACCCGGCCGACGACGCTGAGTCCGTATCCCTCCAGGCCTGCGCGTTTGGCCGGATTGTTTGACAACAGCCGCATGGAACGCACACCGAGATCGACGAGGATCTGTGCCCCCGTTCCGTAGTCGCGCGCGTCGGCGGGCAGACCCAGGGCCAGGTTCGCGTCGATGGTGTCGGCTCCGGCGTCCTGCAACTGGTAGGCCTGCAGCTTGTGCAACAGCCCGATGCCTCGGCCCTCGTGCCCACGCATGTAGAGGACCACACCGCGACCCTCGGCCGCGACGGCATGCAGTGCTGCGTCCAGTTGGTTCCCGCAGTCGCAGCGCAACGATCCAAGGACGTCGCCGGTCAGGCACTCGGAGTGCACGCGCACGAGCACCGAATCTCCGTCCCCGATGTCGCCCTTGACCAGTGCGACATGGTCCCGGTCGTCGTAGGCGGCGCGGTAGCCGATGGCCTGGAACTCGCCGTACTTGGTCGGCATCCGGGCCTCGGCGACGCGCTCCACCTGCTTCTCGCTACGCCGGCGGTGCGCGATCAGGTCGGCGATGCTGATCAGCACGAGCCCGTGCTCGGCGCAAAACGCCGCCAGCTGGGGCAGCCGGGCCATCGAGCCGTCGTCGTTGACGATTTCGCAGACGACCCCGGCCGGGTTCAGGCCCGCCATCCGGGCAAGGTCGACCGCCGCCTCGGTGTGCCCGGGGCGACGCAGCACGCCACCTTCGACCGCCCGGAGCGGGAATACGTGGCCCGGCCGGGTCAGGTCGGCCGGCTCGGTCTTCGGGTGCGCCAAGGCACGGATCGTGGCGGCCCGCTCGGCAGCGGAGATGCCCGTCGTCGAGTCGACCGCGTCGACCGAGACGGTGTACGCGGTCTGCTTGCGGTCCTGATTGGTGTGGTACATCGGCGGAAGATCCAGCCGCTCGCAGTCCTCTCCCGTCATAGGAACGCAGACGACGCCGGAGGTGTACCTGATGGTGAATGCCAGTAGCTCCGGCGTTGCCAACTCCGCGGCGAAGATGAGATCGCCCTCGTTCTCCCGGTCGCGGTCGTCCACGACCACCACCGCCCGGCCGGCGGCGATCTCGGCGATGGCCTGCTCGACAGCGCCGAACGAGATCGGTTCGGTCACGACCGCAGCGCCGGATCGAGCAATCGCTCTGTATCCCCCGCGAATGGCGTCGGGGTCATGATCGGACCGCCGGGTCGACCAGGCGCTCTACGTATTTGGCGACAACGTCGACTTCGAGATTGACCGAATCACCGGGCTGCCGGAAACCCAGGGTGGTCCGTTCCAGAGTCGTCGGGATCAGCGAGACCTCGAACCAGGACCCGTCCTCGACCGCGCCGGTCGCCGGTAGATCGCTGAGCGCCGACACGGTGAGCGAGATCCCGTCGACGGCGATGGAGCCCTTTTCCACGACGTACCGGGACAGGTCCGGCGGTAGCCCGACGCGTACGACGTCCCACCGCTCACCGGGAGTACGAGCGACGATCGTGCCGACCCCATCCACGTGACCTTGCACGATATGCCCACCCAGGCGCGTGCTCGCCGTGACCGAGCGTTCGAGGTTGACCCGATCACCGGGAGCAAGGCTGGCCAGAGCAGACCGATTCAGCGTCTCGGCCATTACGTCCGCGGTGAAGGACCCACCCCCGGACAACTCGGCAACGGTGAGGCAGACTCCGTTGACGGCCACCGAGTCACCGTGCGCGAGATCGCCCAGCACGGTCTGCGCCCGAACCTGCAGCCGCGCGGAATCAGCCAGGTCCTCGCGGCGGACGACCTCGCCGAGTTCCTCGACGACCCCGGTGAACATGTCCTACTCCTCGATGACCGTTGCCGGCACGGGAAAGACAGCCGTGACGCGCAGGTCCGCTCCGATCAACGTCACATCTTCCACGACTAGACGCAGCGCTTGCGTGACGCTGGTGATTCCCAGGTCACCAATCACACTAGGCCCGGCACCCAGCAATGCCGGCGCGAGATATCCCACAACCCGGTCCACGCAGCCCGCCGCCAGGAACGCGGCAGCAAGGGTGGGGCCGCCTTCGAGGAGAACTGCCCGTACGCCCCCTTCGTACATCGCGCTCAATGCCTCCGGGATGGCATCGATACACACAGCCGTTGTCGCACTCTCGTCGAACACCCGGGCGTTAGCCGGGATCCGGCCACGGCGGTCGAAAAGGATGCGGATCGGTTGACGGTCGGCCAACCCGCCGTTCTCATCGCGAACGGTGAGGTGCGGGTCGTCGGCAAGCACGGTTCCGGACCCGACGATGACGGCGTCGAGCGAGGCGCGCAGTCGATGCACGTCTGCCCGAGCGAGTTCCGAGGTGATCCAACGGCTGGAACCGTCCGCTGCGGCGACTCGCCCGTCGAGGGTGGCCGCGTACTTCCACGTGACGTGTGGACGACCGAGTTCGATCGCCAGCAGCCACCGACCCAAGGCGGAGCGGCGCACTTGTTCGACGAGTTGTCCGCCGACGACCTCGATCCCGCGGTTGCCCAGGACCTCGGCTCCGCCTGCGGCCACCGCGTTCGGGTCTGCTGCACCGAAGACGACTCGGCTGACCCCGGCCGCCTGGATGGCGTCCGTACACGGTCCCGTACGTCCGTGGTGGGCACATGGCTCGAGAGTGCAGATCAACGTTCCCCCGGCGGCGGCGACACCGGCCTGCGTCAGGGCGACGATTTCAGCGTGCTGGCCACCGGCCGGCTGGGTCGCGCCGGCCCCGACCATTCGACCGGACCGATCCAGGACCACCGCACCCACGGGTGGGTTCGGGCTGGTGCGGCCGGCCGCGCCATCGCCGAGAACGAGGGACTCGCGCAGGGCCGCGAGTTCGGCTTCGTCAGCTGTCGCCGGGTCGTGCTCAGCCGGGCTTGTCACGCTCCGGTCGGGACGGACTGCGCGCACGCCCGAACCGCCTGTGCCCGCAACGCCTCAACAGCGGCGGCGGGATCGTCGGCTCCGTACACGGCCGAGCCCGCCACGAAGACATCCGCACCGGCCTCCGCGGCCTGCTCGATGGTGTCCGCGCTGACCCCGCCATCGACCTCGATGAACAGTTTCAGGTGGCCGGACTGGACGAGCTCGCGCGCCTGCCGCACCTTGGGTAGCACCTCGGAGATGAAGCTCTGGCCGCCGAAGCCGGGCTCGACCGTCATCACCAGCAGGGTGTCGTACTCGGCCAGGATGTCCAGGTACGGGTCGAGGGGCGTTCCCGGCTTGACCGCGAGCCCGGCCAAGGCGCCAGCAGCCCGCAACGCGCGAGCCACCTGCACCGGGTCCTGGGCGGCTTCCACGTGGATCGTCACATTGCGGGCACCGGCTTCGGCATACGGCGGTCCCCAGCGGTCTGGATCCTCGATCATCAGATGGCAGTCGAGCGGGATGTCGGTGGCCGCTAGCAGGCTCTGCACCACCGGCAAGCCCAAGGTCAGGTTCGGAACGAAGTGGGCATCCATGACGTCGACGTGCAGCCAGTCCGCGTTCGAGACCGCCGCGGCCTCCTCGGCCAGCCGGGCGAAATCGGCCGACAGGATGCTGGGCGCGATCATCATCTGGGTGCAGTCCACGAAACCGGAGTCTAGGCGCGCCCCACGAAACCGCCGGGGTACGTGTGGGTCTCGCGGAGTCGAGCAAAGCTGAGGCTCCGGGGCCGGCGGGTGGCGCGTACCCCGGAGCCTCAGCTGACATAGCGGGCCGGCTGAGCCCGCCGCGTCCCTGGCCCGGGCAAGGCAGGTCAGCCGAGCGTGGCGGGTCGAGTCCGCCCGACTTGGTCAGCCGCCCAGCTCGCCCCGGACGATGTCGCGGCCGGCCACAAGAGCCTTGAGCTTGGACTGGCCGAACATCCTCGGCAGGTTGATCAATCCGCAGTCGGTGGACAGACCCAGTCGCTCGGCCGGCACCACCTTGAGCACCTCGCGGATCCGCTCAGCAACCTCCTCGGCGCTCTCGGTGATCGTGGACTTGACATCGATGACACCCGCCACGAAGTCCTTCTCCCAGTTGTTGTCGCGAAGCGGCGTCAGGTCGTCGACGCCGGTCCGGCCCACCTCGTAGTTCAGAGCGTCGATGTTCGCGTCCAGGACATGCGGGAAGATCGCGTGCGCTCGCTCCGGGGCCGGGGCGTTCTTGGCCCGCCTAGCGAAGTCGTAAGCGCCGAACTCGGTTGTGCTCTCGTCCGGGAAGTAAGCCGGCGTGCCCGAGTAGTTGCCCCAGCAGGTGTGCACCCAGAACTGGCAGCCCACGCCTTCGACCGAGGCGTTGAGGGCTTCAATCTCCCAGTCGCCCATGCCGTACGGCCAGACGAACTCGTCGAGCTGGATGATCTCGCACCCATTGTCAGCAAGCTCCTTGAAGTCCTCGTTGAACGCCTTGGCCAAGGCCATGGCGAGCTCTTTGGTGTCCTTGTAATGCAGGTTCTGGGTGGCCGCGGCGATCACTCCCAGCCCGGTGTAGGAGATCTTCACCGGCTTCTTGGTGGCCTTGCGCACGGCGCGCAGGTGCGCGAGGTGGAAGGGGTGCTCGCGGTTGATCTCACCGACGCAGGTGGGCGAGTACAGCGTCGAGTAGATCGGCAGGCCGACCGGCGGGCCGGACAGCTTCCAGCCCGACATCCGCTCGGAGTAGTAGTAGAGGATCGTGCCGTACGGCGAATCCCCGCCATAGACCTTGCCGTCGGCGATCACGTCGAAACCGGCAGCCTCCTGATCATGCACGATCGCGCCGACCGCGTCCTCGAAGGCCTCACGGCTGATCGCGTCGAAGATGAACTCACCCTTGGGGATCGTCGCGAATGCCTGGCCGTCGTACCACCGAGGGTTCGGATAGTTACCCACCATGGTCGTGGGCAGTAGGACATCTTGATTGCCGATACGCATGTGGGTCTCCCTAGCCTCTGCGATGGGAAGGCCACGCTAGAACTGGTGTGATCGCGGTCACTTCCTCTCCCGAGGACAGTTCTGCCGAATGCAGTGCTCACGCCGGGGCGAACGCCAGATCGCTGCACATGTGCTACCGTTTCGGTTATGGATGTTGGTCTCAGGGAGCTTCGACAGCACGCCAGTGATTTGGTTCGCCGCGCGGAGGCCGGAGAGACGCTGACCGTGACGGTGAGCGGCCGACCTGCTGCTCGCCTGGGTCCGCCCGAGCGAAACACCTGGCGGAAGTTCGGCGACCTCGCAGAACTGTTTGCAGGTCCAGCTGATCTAGCCTGGATTACTGATAGGGACAGCATCGATCAGACCACCCTCGACCCCTGGCCCACTTCGTGAGAGCGATTTTGGATACCAGCGTTGTTCTGGCTACCGGAATCGGTGAGCTGCCCGGGGATTTGGCGATCAGCGCGGCAACCCTTGCCGAATTGCACTTCGGCGTATTGGTGGCGGCCGACTCAGCCACCCGTGCAGAGCGGCTTCGGCGCCTGACCCAGATCGAGCGCCTCTTCGATCCAGTGCCAGTGGACGACAGGGTTGCTCGCAGCTACGGCATGCTTGCCGCCGCGGTCGTCGAGCGGGGTCGACAGCCGCGGGCCCGCGCCATGGACCTGCTCATTGCTGCGACTGCGCACGCCAACAACGCGCGGCTCTACACCGCCAATGCCCGTGATCTGTATGGCCTCGATGAACTCCTAGAGATCGTCGAGATCTGATACTCGGGCAACCGACATGCCGATCCGCCAGTCCACCGGCAGGGCGCCATGCGGGGTGGCGAGGACCGGATTCAGGTCGATTTCGCCGATCTCCGGCACTCCGACGAGCAGGTCACCGACGGCCACCACAAGCTCGCACAGCGCGTCGATGTCTACCGGCTCGGCCCCCCTATGGCCGCGGAGCAGGGCGGCGCCGCGAAGTGAGGCCAGCATCGACCCGATCTCCTCGGCCTCCACCGGAGCGACGGCGAACCGTACGTCGCCCAGCGCCTCGACCGCGATCCCGCCCAGTCCGACCATGACGACCGGCCCGAACCCCGGATCGCGTACGCCGCCGACCACGAACTCCAGCCCGCTGGCCTGTGCCTGGACCAGGACTTGAGCACCGGGGCGCAAGGCCAACAGCGCGTCAGAGGCCACGCGCAGCTGTACGCCATCGGCCAGCCCGACCCGAACTCCCCCGACGTCGCTCTTGTGTGAAAGGTCCGGATGCACGACCTTGACGACGGCAGGGTAGCCGAGCCGATCCGCTGCTGCGACGGCCTCGTCGGCGTCGGCGCACACGACGGCGGGCGCGACCTCGATCCCTGCAGCGCACAGGAAGTCCCTGGCCTGGCCCGGATCACCCAGGTCCGCTTCAGCCGGCAACGCGGGTGCTGGTTGCCGCTCGCGGCTCGAAACCTGACGGCCGATACCGGTGGCGCAGCGCAGTGCCGCACCGGCTGCCGCCGCCGTGCGCTCGGGCCACGGCAGGCACGGGACGCCGGCCTGCTGTAGCTCGTCGGCCTGGGGTTGCCGGGCGCGTTCGGCGACCCAGCAGCCGTACACCGGAACCGCGTTGCGATCGGCGCGGAGTCCCGCAACGGTGCTGGCCAATGCAGCGACTACCTCGGGCGAACCACCCCGGGCCAGCAGGATCGGGATGACAATGTCGACTTCGCCGGACCGGGCGAGGACGTCGACCAGCGCCGGGTAGAGCTCCGCGTAGCGCGACCAGATCGGGGTCATGTCTACGGGATTGCTTGGCGTGCCATAGGACGGGAGCAACTCACGCAACCTCTCCTGCAATGAGTCGCGGAGCTCCGGGACCGCGAGTCCCTCGGCATCGAGCAGGTCCGTCAACTCGACTCCCAGGCCGCCGGAATTCGTGACGATGCCGACGCGATTGCCGGCCGGCATCGGTTGCGCGGCGAGGAGCTTCGCGGTGTCGAGCATGGCCAGACCGGACGACGCGCGGACCACCCCGGCCTGCGCGAGTGCTGCGTCGCGAATCCCTGTGTCCGAGGCCAGCGCGGCGGTGTGCGAGGTGGCGGCCCGTTTGCCTGCCGCGCTGCGCCCGGTGACCGCTGCGATCACCGGCTTGACCGCCGTTGTCCGGCGGGCCTCGGCAAAGAACTCCCGCGGATCGGTGATGGACTCCAACAGGAGACAGATCACCCGCGTCGATGGATCCTCACGCAGATAGGCGAGCGTCTCGGCGTCGGAAATCTCCGCCTTGTTGCCGGCCGCGAAGACCTTGGCGAAGCGCATCCCCTCGTCCAGCCCGAGTGCGTGCACAGCCATGCCGTACGAGCCGGACTGGGTGACCAGGCTGATCCCGCCACGGTCGTCGCCAGGCGGGATGCCCGGCGCGATCGAGGCATTCAGTGGCAGGTCGCAGTTCTGTACGCCGAAGCAGTTCGGCCCCACCACCCGGACTCCCCCGGCACGCGCCGCAGCGACCATCTCCTCTTGAAGCCCTGCCCCGTCGCTGCCGATCTCCGCAAAACCGGCGCTCAAGACGACCGCCGCCGGAATCCGTTTCGCGCCGGCGGCGTGGATGGCCTGAAGCACACCCTCGGCCGGCAATCCGATGACGGCAAGGTCGATGTCGCCGGGGACGTCGGCGAGGTCTGGGTAGGCAGGGGCTCCGTCCACGCTTGGCGAACGGCTGACCGGGACCACGTCGCCGGGAAAGCTTCGCAGGTTGTCCCACAACAGCCGGCCCATCGTGTTCGGCCGCTCGGAGGCGCCGACCAGCGCGATCCTTCGGGGGTTGAAAACGGCGTCCAGCCCGCTCAAACTCGGGCCCCAGCCACGTAGGTGGTTGGGCTCCGCCCGGCCGCTCAACAGGCGCAACCGATGGCCGGGTCATGGTCGAACACGCGCTCGAGTTCGGCCGCGGAGAACTCGGAACGACGCACCCCAAGGGAGTCCAGCGACCGAAGAGCGGCAAGTTCGGCATTCGATGGCGGCGCCGTCGTCCGGAGGTCCCCGGCGATCCGCAACTCGAACCCGGTCGCCGCCCGGATCTCGTCCACCGTGATGTCGGGGAAGCGGTGGGTCAGCCGGGCATGGCCGTCTGGGAAGTCGAAGATGCCCAGCTCGGTGATCAGCGTCTGGGGGCCGCCGCCGCTGAAACCGAGCCCAGCCCGGGTGCCCAATGGCGTCCGATGCCCCATGTCGGTGACGAAATCGCATGCCTGCACGAGCGCCCGCCCCGAGCGGTGGTGGCTGTTCCACAAGGACAGGTGCGCAATTGTCGCCGCGAGGTTGCAGCCACCGCCACCACCGCCGAGCTTCACCTTGAAGCCAGCCTCGGTTGGCCCCATACCCGTCACGTTGGTGTTTCCGTATCGGTCGATCTGCCCACCGGACAGGAACATCCGGTCGACGTATCCTCGGATGGCGGCGTCGAAGAACTCCTCGAACCGCATGCTGTAGGCAGCGCCCCGCTTCAGGCTCGCGTCGTTGCCAGTCGGCGGGATGAACGGTGGATCGGGGTTGACTGCGTACATCGCGCCCTCGATCAGGGTGATGTCCCGTGCATGGGTACGCCGGGCGACGTGCATGGCAACCTGCGCGCAGGGGCTACCGAAGCCGTGGAAGACGGTCTCTGCCGGCCGGATCGTCCGCGCCAACAGCACCACAAACCACTCATCAATGCTGAATTTCACCGGAAGAGTCCCTTCCAGTTTTCGGTGGATTCCGACCACCTGCTGATCTCGGCGAGCCGGTCGCTGCCGATCAGGTCCTGATACGCCCGCTCGGTGGCGACGCCGTACACGTAGGTCTTGAGATACCCGGCGAGGTCCTCGCCGCCGGACTGAGCGGCGCGCGTATAGGTCACGAGGTGCTGACGGTCATAGGCGTAATGCGGATAGCAGGACGTCGGATGTGCACCGAACGGAGCCTCGACGACCGCGGCCACCAGGTGCGCCGGAATCGTGACGCCGGCTTCGGCGACCTCGTCGTTGGAGCCCAGTCGCTCGATCGTGGCAACAATCCGCGATGACGCCGCTGCGAACCGCTCGTCCAACACGTAGGGCTGTTCGAGGTGCAGATTGCCGTAGCGGTCCCCCAGCGGTGCATGCAGCAGTGCCACATCGGGCTTGAGTGCTGGCACCGCGACCAGCACCTCGCCGGTGAACGGGCAGGTCACCTCGCGGTATTCCGGATGCAGCCTGGTGATGTCCGAACCGCGGATCCCGCGGACCGGGAGGAAGGGCAAGCCCATCTCCGTGGCGCGGAGCTGGGCGAGGATCGTCGCACAACAGCTCTCGGCGACCTCGATCGTGCCGGACTCTGCAGCACGGCGGTAGGCCGGGGCCAGACCGAGGTCCTGCTCGAAGCCGACGTAGCTCTCCTCGCAGCGACGAACAGCTCCCGCGGCCACGAGCAGATCGACGTCGATGCTGTGCGCGGACCCGACCAAGTGCAGGTCACGCTTGTGCTGCCGGATGAGTTCACGGACCAGGGCCATCGGTAAGCGGGCCGACAGTCCGCCGCCGAGCGCAACCATGGCACCGTCCGTGATGTCGGCGACTGCGGCGGCGAGGCTGACCACTTTGTCGCACTGCGGTTGGAAGCCCATGGCAGGTCCAGCATGTGTGCGCCTCCGGTACGCAGGTCAGGTCTTGCCGGGACGAAGGACAACGTCAAGCTCGACCCTGCAGAGCAGTGGACTTTCCTAGCGAGGTGTCCACCCTGAGCACATGGCTGAGTTGACTGAGCAGGCGCGCGCCGATGTGTCGGACACCGTGGATCGGGCACGTGTGGCCGCGGCGGAGATTGCCGACTACACCCAGGCGCAGGTCGATGCGTTGGTCACCGCGGTTGCTTGGGCTGTCGTCCGCAAGGACAACGCCGAGGCACTTGCCCGGCTCGCGGTGGACGAGGGCGGGTTCGGCAACTACGCGGACAAAGTGACCAAGATCAACAAGCGGGTCACCGGCGTCCTGAACGACATGCGCACCGTGCGGACCGTTGGTGTGGTCGAGGAGACCCCCGAACTCGGCCTGGTCACGATCGCGAAGCCGGTCGGCGTCGTCGCCGCGCTGATCCCCACCACGGGGCCGGATGCCACGCCGCCGGTCAAGGCGTTGTTCGCACTGAAGGGTCGCAACGCGATCATCGTCGCGCCGCACCCGCGGACGCAGAAGAGCACCGAGATGGTCGTCGACGTGATGCGGGCGGCCTGCGAACAGGTCGGCGCACCGGCCGATCTGGTTCAGTCGCTGCCCTCGCCATCGCTGCCCAAGACCCAGGAGTTGATGAGCCAGGCGGACCTCGTCGTCGCCACCGGCGGGGCCGGAATGGTCAAGGCAGCCTACAGCTCGGGTACCCCGGCGTACGGCGTCGGCGTCGGCAACGCCGTCCACGTCGTCGACGAGACGGCCGATGTGGCTGACGCGGCGGCGATGATCGCGGTCGCCAAGACGTTCGATTACGCGACAAGCTGTTTGGCCGACAACTCGGTGATCGCCCATTCTTCGGTGTACGACGACCTGCTGAGCCGCCTGACCGAGGCCGGTGGCCATCTGTGTTCGGCCGAGGAGGCATCCGCGCTGCAGAAGGCCATGTGGCCCGATGGCGGCCACATTCCGACGATCGACGTGGTCGCGAAGCCGGCTGCGGACATCGCCAAGCTGGCTGGCTTCTCCATCGGTTCAGACAAGACGTTCCTGATCGTGGAGGAGACCGGTACCGGGCCGGAGCACCCGTTCTCCGGGGAGAAGCTGTCGGTGGTGCTGGCGCTCTACCGCTACGACGGCGACGTGGCGCAAGCCGCCGACCTGGTCAACGACATCACCGCCTACCAAGGGCTCGGACACACGTGTGGGATACACACGGGCTCGGACGAGAACGTCGACACCCTGGCGACTCGAACCAAGACCTCCCGGGTGCTTGTCAACCTGAACCTCAACGAGGGCGCAGGCAGTCCGCGCACCGGCCTGCCGTTCACCCTCAGCCTGAGTTGCGGGACGTGGGGCGGCAACATCACGACCGAGAACGTCAACGCCCGGCACTTTGTCAACCTCACCTGGGTGGCCCGCCCGATCGAGCCTCGGACAGTCAGCGAGGACGATCTGTTCGCCGAGCACTGGCGCCGGCACGGCCGCTAGAACCCGTGATACTGGCCGCCGGCCTGGGTTCAGCGGATGCGGGAGGCCAGGAAGTCGTCCGGCTCGAGATAGTACGGATTGTTGATCACCATGCCGCCGAGCATCGCCTTCGGATGCGTCTTGAGGACGTCGAGCACCATCTCGCCATCGCAGCGGTTCATGTCGTACAGGCACAGCACGATCTGTGGATAGCCGCTCATGATCCGGTTGAGTTCCGACTCGTACATCGCGAGATCCTCGACGCCCGGCTTGTCCTTGTGCGCCCAGGTCATATCGCCGGTGTTCCGTACGACTTGGTTGTCGGCGCTGCCGGACCACCGGGCCTTGCTGGCCCAGAACTCCAGCATTCGCTGGGGCAGGAAACCGCCACCGTCGAGGTAAGTGGAGTCGGAGTCGAGCACCTCGAGTTGTCCCTGCTCGCAGCAGGTGGTCACGTCCACGCTCTCAGCGGCCAGGCGCTCAAGGATGTGGTCGGGTGCGCAGCTGTCGACGACACAGGTGCACTTGCTCCCGGTGGCCAAACCACCCATCAGGTACGGGATCAGGATGTCATCGCGTTCCTCGGGACGGCGGTAGAAGGCGCAGATGTGATCGCCAGCCGACAGCCTGACACCGGGAAGGTCGACGGTGGCAGTATCAGTCACTCTCTCGCTCCGCTCGCGCTGATGACAGGTCAGGCGTTCTGCCCTGGACGGTAGGCCGCATCACCTAGGAGCTACCTCGTCCCCATGGGGCGAACTGGCCGGTGCTGCGCTGACTGCCCGGGGTTCTGCTGGATGACACCCACCGTGGTCCATGCTCGCGTGGCCAGCTGGAGGTTGAAGTGCGTCTCGGGGTCGTTGAGGTCGTAGCCGCTCAGTTCCCGAATGCGCTGCAGCCGGTACTTCAGCGTGCTGCGGTGGATCGACAGCGCCTCGGCGGTCGTCTCGTACCGCCCCCCGTGATCCAGGTAGGTGGTCAGCGTGGCGACCAGTTCGGTCCCCTTCGTCGCGTCATAACTGACCAGGGGCCGCAGCCATCGGACCGCGAATTCTTCGACATCTTCGAGGTCGGGCAACGAAGCGAACATCCGGAAGACACCGAGATCGGAATAGACGGTCGCCTGGTCGGCATTACCTGGGCCGCCGCGCAGGCGCAGCGCCAGCTGGGCCTCGCGCCAGGAGCGCGGCAGGTCGCTGGGGCGGGCGTACGCCTCGCCGACGCCCAGCCGCGCGCGACCGCCGCCCTGTTCGCGCAGGATCGCCTGGCGCAACTCCTCCCAGTCGGGGTCGCCGGGCGTGAGGATCACCACCGAACCTGACTCGCTGCCCAGCAAAGCCGTGCACCGCAACCCGCGCAGCGCCCGGCGGACCGCGTGCAGCAGCCGGTCCTGATGCGGGTCGCTGACCTCGCCACCGGAGACGAGTTCACCGTGCGCCCGGCTGGCATCGTCGAAGCCCGTGCCCTTGGGTAGTTTTCCCGGGGAAACCAGGACGACTCGGTGCGGCTGTCCGAGGTCGTAGCCCAACGCTTCCGCTCTGGAGAAGGCGCCTTCATCGTCTGTCCCGTTGAGCAGGTCGTGCAGCAGATCCTTGCGCAGCCGGAGCTCCGCGTCCGCCAGGCCGCGCAACCGGGCCAGCTCCACCGCCAGCACTGTCGCACCGTGCTCCAGCGCCATGATGTCCGCGGTATCCGCGCGGTCCTCGGGATCCACCAGGGCGATCACCCCAAGGACGTCAGGCCGCGGTGAGGCCAACGCCACGACTCGCGTGCCGTCCCGGACCGAGCGCTCCTCCAGCTGCAGTCGGCGGAGCAGCTCCTGTCGCCGGTCTTCGTGCGGTTTCGGATACGGCTCCGGGCGATCGGGCCCTGCCCAGGCGCGCAGGTTCCCGTACCGATCCTCGATGGCGACGGGCAGGCCGGTGAGCCCGTGCAGTGCCTCGGCGATGCCGGCGGACCCCTCCCCGGCGGCCGCCACGCCGGTGAGCCTCTGGTGGATCTGCATCCCCCGGCGCAATGTGGTCACGGTCTCCTCTAGCGCCGCGTTGGACTCAGTGAGTGCTTCGGCACTAGCGCGTTGAATCTGGTGCAGTCGGGCGTTGGACACCGCCACACCGGTTTGCTGGGCGACTACCTGGATCAGGAACTGACCCTCGGCGGACGGAGCCTGCTCGGCTCGGGCGATGAGGTAGCCGAACAGGCCTCCGACGCTGCGCAGTGGATAGGCCCAGCCCCAGTCGTCGTCGCGGCCGGCGATGGCTCCCCCGGCAGCACCCAGACCCGCCACCTCGTCGGCCAGCCAAGGCGGGATCTGGCCGGTGGCTCCATGCGCGCCCGAACGCCAGCTGCCATCGGTGAAGGCGAAGCCTTCGACCCGCCAGCGGCCCAATGACGGCGCGCAGGATGCGGCCAGCCGCAGGATCTGGTCCTCGTCCGCGCTCTCGGTCATCAAGATGGAAAGCACCAGCAGAGCGCGCAGGTTCGTCAGCTGCTCCCGGACGGCGACCGGGGTCGGCTGGATGGAAGGGTCTGTCTCCGTCTCCTGCAGGGCCGCCACAGAGCCACCTCCACTCAGGATCCCCAGATCCGATGTTAGGCGCGAAGGCACCCGAAAACTAGACCTAATGGGCCTAGAACCTGAGCCATCCTTGCCCTGCGAGGGCGACTACTGCGCGGTCATACCCCCGTCGGGAGTGACCACCGAGCCGGTCATGAATGCGGACTCGTCGCTGGCCAGGAACAGCGCGACCCGGGCGATGTCCTCCGGCGTGCCCAGTCGTCCGAGCGGGTACTTGGCCACCGTCATCGCCAGACCCTTCTCCTCGTCCCCGCCACCGCGAGCGGCCAGCATGGGCCGCATCAGCTCGGTGTACACGGTGCCAGGACAGATGACGTTCACCCGGATGCCTTCCGGAGCCAGGTCGACGGCCATCGACCTGGTCAGGGCGACCACCGCCCCCTTCGAGGCGCAGTACGCGGCGAAGTTCGGAACCCCGACCAAGGCGGCTACCGATCCCTGGTTGACGATCGAACCGCCCCCGTTGCCAGTCATCATCCGGGCCGCGGCCGCAGAGCAGAGGTAGGTGCCCTTCACATTCACCGCCATGCAGCGGTCCCAGTCGTCCTCGGTCGAGGTCAGCACCGACCCGCTGCTGTTCACGCCGGCGTTGTTGTAGAGCACCTTCAGCGCGCCGAATTCCGCAGTGACCTGATCAAGGGCCGCCTGCACTTGCTCGGCGTCCACGATGTCGGCAGTCACGGCCACCGCCGGCCGGTCTGCGGCCAGGATCTGATCGACGGTCTCCTTCGCGGATTCGCCCACCCGGTCTAGCACTCCGACCGCTGCCCCCTCGGCGGCGAACAGCAATGCGGCCGCCCGTCCGATGCCGGACCCGCCGCCGGTCACCACCGCCACCTTGCCTTCGAGTCTTCCGGTCATCAGCCAACCTCCTACTGCGCGGACCAGCCGCCGTCGATGACCAGTGGGTGACCGGTCAGATATCCCATTCGTCCTGACGCCAGTACGGCCACCGCATCAGCGATCTCCTCCGGCTGGGCAACTCGGCCCAGCGGGATCTGCCTCTCGGCCCGATCCCGAAGCTCGGGTTGGTCCAGCCGCCAACTGGTCATCGGCGTGTAGACCATGCCCGGGCAGACCGCGTTGGCGCGGATGCCGAACCTGGCGTAATCGACCGCGATCGACTTGGTGAGCATGAGCGCAGCGCCCTTGGATGCGGTGTAGGCAGCTCGCCCAGGGAAGGCCACCAAACCGGCGACTGAGGCGATCGTGATGATGTGCCCCGAGCCCTGCTCGATCATGGTCGGGAGCACCGCCCGGCTGCAGAGGTACGGGCCGCGGACGTTCACTGCGTGCACCCGGTCCCACTCCTCGAGCGGTGTCGTATGCAGGATCGTGGCGTCCTGCGAACCGGCGATGCCCGCGTTATTGACCAGGACGTCGATGCGCCCGAATCGCTCCAGGACCGCGTCGACTGCCTGCTGGACGTTCTCGGGATCGGTGACGTCACACGCGATCGCCTCTGCCCCACTGACGTCGAGGACGGCGACGTCCATGCCCTCGGCTCGAAGCTGCGTGGTCGTGGCCAACCCGATCCCGGAGCTTCCGCCCGTGACGACGGCAACTTTCACCCCCGCTGCAGCGGTCAAAGGTTCACCAGTTGTTGCTTGCCCGCGCGCAGCCGGGAGAGCTGGATGAAGTGCTCGGGGTTGAGGAACAGCTCGGAGAGCTCGGCCATGTTGTCGATCGTCCAGCCCTCGGGCCGGCGGATCAGGTAGTCGATGTACTGGAAGGCGTCCTTGGCCCCGAACCCGACGTGATGGGCACCGAGGATCTTGCGGGAGTCGGCGTCGATGACGAGCTTGAACCAGCCGGACAGAATCGGCCGGGTGAACGCGTACAGCATCGAGCCTTCAGCGGCCGGAAGCGGGAAGGATTCCGGGTCCGCGTCGTCTGGCGGCATCTGGATCTTGATCACGTTCGAGTATTTCTCCCGCGCTTCGGCTTCGGTCAGCCCGCACCAGGTCACCTCGTACGTGGTGTGGAAAAAGTCGGGGTACTCGCTGTAGTCGTACTCGTAGCGCTCGCCCATGATGTTGCGTGCCGCCGTCATGCCGCACTTGCGAGCCTTGAACATCTCCATCGGTGATCCGAGCAGATCCCCGATGGCGCGCACCGACGGGGTCGAGGTCTGCATGGTGGAGTCGGCGACGATGAAGCCTCGGTCATCGATCTCCAGGCCGAGCGCGTCGTAGAGCTTGAGGTTGGGCCGCTCGCCGGTGCCGACGAAGACAAAGTCGGTCTCGATGTCGACGAGCCGGCCGTCGGAGTTGCGGTAACGCACGCCGGTGGCTCGACCGTCGCCCAGCACCTCGAGCGGTTCGACGCCGTCATGAATCACGATGCCGCGGTCGACCATCATGTCGATGACGTACGTACGCATGTCCTCGTCGATGTGATGCAGGCTCGCAGTCTTCATCAGCGGGCTGCGGGTCAGAATCGTCGTCTGGCACCCGGTCGCCTGGAAGAACGAGCCGTACTCCAGCGCAACCTTGGACCCGCCGATGATGACGCAACTGGTCGGTTCGTAGTCCAGGTGCTCGATGAGGCTGGCGAAGTCGAACACCCCCGGCTGTTCGATGCCCGGGATGTCTGGGTACTGCGTCCGCGCACCTGTTGCCAGGACCAGGTTCTTGGCGGTGTACTGCCGCCCCTCGACCTCGACGGTGTGCTCGTCGATGACTTGCGCCTCGGCGTTGAGGATGTACTCGAGGTCCAGCTGCTCCTTGGACTGCCAGTTCATGACCGCGTGTGGCAAAGACCGGCCCTGCTTGAACAGCTCCACGATTTCCAGGATCGAGGCCTTGCTCGCATCGAACTCGGGGAACCAGAGGCGGCCCTGCATGTGCCTGGCCAGATCCAGCTCACGGGCACATTCGGAGAACAGGTGATGCGGGACACAGGCCTGATGCGGGCAGGATCCGCCGAGGAAGGGCCAAGCGTCGACGATCAGCTGACGGCCACCGCGGGCACGCAGGTAGGCGGCCCCGAAGCGCCCGCCCGCGCCGCCGCCGACGAAGATCGCGTCGTAGGGCCGGTCGTCCTGCTCTCGCGTGGCGACGTTGTAGATGCCCCCGGTTGCGTCGTCGGGATTCTCGACGATGTCCTCGATCAGCAGCGCCCATTCCCCCACCGTGAGAGGGTCGCCCGGCTTTCCGTGGTCTCCGCCGACCGGTTCGCCCAGTGCGGCTATGCGAGCCCGTAAAGCGGCGAACCCGTCTTTGGGATGGCGCACATCGATCACTGCGTTCCTCCACTGTTGGCCGGGACCGAGGCAAGTTGCCGCTCAGGTTCGCCCCGCACGTCCGGCCCGGGTCAGGTCACGACAGGACGAAGCAACCCCAGTACCTCGCCCCGCGGGATCTACAGAGCCTCAGTAGCCTCGGTTGAAGCCGCATCGCGAGACATACAGGGGAGGGTCAGTGGCAGGTCCGCAGCCAGTGATCGGCGTCGAGGAGCGCCAGGCCCGGCTAGCCCGCCGGCACCGGCTGGCAACCGGCCATCGCGCCACTGATGTCGTTGACGCGGCTAACAGCATGGTCTGCCTGCATGGCACGGATCCGGTCACCGTGTACCTGTCCGCTATGGCGCGCGCCGACGGCATGACGGTTCCCGATCTGGAACGAGCCCTCTACGTCGATAGGTCGCTGGTGAAGCACCTGGCGATGCGCCGGACGCTCTTCGTTTTTCCACGAGAGACCTTGGCGTACGCGCAAGCCGGGGCGAGCGCCCGGGTGGCGGCGGCAGAGTCGCGCCGCCTTGCGCGAGATGTCGAGAGTGCCGGCCTGCATGAGGCTGGCGAGCGCTGGCTGGCCGAGGCCTGGCGGCAGGTGCTGGCGGTGCTCTCCGACGGGCGAGAAGCCACCTCGTCGCAGCTACGGGACGAGCTCCCCGTGCTGGAGGGCACGATCGAATACGGCATCGGGAAGAAGTGGGGTGGCCGGTTTCCGGTCGCGCCGCGCGTGCTGACCACGCTGTCCGCGGCGGGCCAGATCGTGCGGGCCTCGAACGTCGGCGGCTGGACCAGCTCCCGGCCCCGATGGGCAACGATGAAGTCGTGGCTGGGCGCGGACCTCACGCCGTCCCCGGACGACGTGGGCGTGTCAAAGCTTGTCGAGCTCTGGCTGCGCACATTCGGTCCCGGCACCGCAGTTGATATCAAGTGGTGGCTCGGCTCGACGGTTGCAGCTGTCAAGAAGGCCTTGGTCGACGTCTGCGCGGTAGAGGTAGATCTCGGGGGAAGGACCGGATACCTGCTACCCGATGACCTGGAGCCAACCGACCCGATGGCGCCATGGGGAGCGCTCCTGCCACCGCTGGATCCGACCACGATGGGCTGGTTCGAGCGGGATTGGTACCTCGGCCCGTACAAGGCGCAGGTTTTCGACACTGCCGGCAACGCTGGGTCCACGGTCTGGTGGAACGGGCGAGTCGTGGGCGGGTGGCGCCAGCGGGACAACGGCGAAGTGGTGCTGCAGGTGCTCGAGGACGTCGGCTCCGAGGCGCTCCAAGCGCTGGAGCGTGAGGCAGCCCGGCTCAGCACGTGGTTCGCGGGCAAGCGGGTTATGCCGAGATTCCCGTCACCGTTGTGGAACGCCGGCACATAGTTAGTCGCGGGCTGCGCGGGCTCGCCGCTTGCCCTCGTGCATCGCCGCCACCCGAGCGACCGGGATCGTCCGGCCCTCCTCGATCAGGTCGGCGCTGAGTCCCTGTGGCTGCGGCATCAGCTGCACCCATGGGTCGGCAGCACCGATCAGCTGGGGTGCGGAGCGAACTGTGAAGTCTGCCGGCGCGACCCGATCCAGTTCGTCCCAGCCCACCGGGAACGACACCGGCGTGCCGTAACGAATTCGCGGGCTGTAAGCCGCCACCACGGTCGCGCCACCTGAGCGGGTGGAGTCAAGGAAGACTTTGCCCTCGCGGTCCTGGCGTACGTAGGCGGTCGTTGCCAGGGCCGGGTCGAGGCGCTCAGCGCGTACCGCGATTGCTCTGGTCGCGGCCGCCACCTCCTCACCCGTCGTCCCGGCGCGCACCGGCACGTACACGTGCACACCCTTGGCCCCGCTGGTCTTGGCCGCGCCGACCAGGCCTGCGTCGGCCAGCGCCTGGCGCACCAGATAGGCCGCGCTGACGGCCGCGCGAAACCCGCCACCCTCTGGCGGGTCGAGGTCAAGCACCAGATGGGTGGGCCTCTCCCACTCGCCGGCGTGGACCAGCGTCGGGTGATACTCCACCGCGCGCTGATTGGCGAACCACAACAAGGTGGGCCGGTCATTGCACAGCGCGTAGGCCACCTCTCGCTTGGAAGCTTCTGCCCACACGCGCACCGTCCGTACCCACGGCGGCGTGTACTTCGGGACGTTCTTCTGCATGAACGACTCGCGCCCGCGCAGTACCCGCATGACCGACAACGGACGATCGGCCAAGACCCTGATGATCTGGTCCGAGACCGCGTCCAGGTAATCCACCAGGTCCCGCTTCGATGCCTGCGCCCCGTCGAAGAGCGGCCCGTCGAGATTGGTCAGGGCCACCCCGTCGCGCGTTTCGCCGCTGGGCATCGGATCAGTCGATCGGACGGCCGCGGGTCACAGCCTCGAGAACGGCATCGGGCGCAGCGGCACGCAAGTCGCGTACCCGCTCGCGGGCACGTCCGGCGCCGGATCCGCCGCCTGCTCCGGTGTCACTGGACCCGCCATCGGCTCAGGCCTTGGCCTGCATGGACTCCCGTGCTGGATTGGCCTGCTCGGCAGCCTTCGGGTCCCGTTCGGCCGCCTTGGCGCGGACGCCTGCCTCGATCCTGTCGCCGAGGGTCTTGTCGACATTGCGCCAGTACTCGAAGGCGCGCAGCAGAATGGGCTCGGACACGCCGTTGAGCAGATGACCCACGATGTTGTTGACCAAACGCTCCCGCTCGGCGTCGTTGAGCACCTCGCGGACCATGGTGCCGGGCTGACCCCAGTCGTCGTCCTCGGGATGCTGGACGTAGGCGGCGCGCTGGATGTCTCCGTCGGCGTGCCAACCGGCCGGCTCGCCGTAGCGCGCGGTGTCGGCCCGCGGGCCGCCGTAGGAGTTGGGCGCATAGACCGGGTCCGAGACGTTGGCGATCCGCATCGCCCCGTCCTTGCTGTAGCTGTACACCGGCGACCGCGGCGCATTGACCGGGATCTGCTGGTAGTTCACACCCATCCGTGCGCGATGGGCGTCGGCGTAGGAGAACAGCCGGGCCAGCAGCATCTTGTCCGGACTCGGGCCGATTCCCGGAACCAGGTTGTTGGGCTGGAATGCCGCCTGCTCGATCTCGGTGTGGTAGTCGGTCGGGTTGCGGTCCAACGTCATCCGGCCGACCTCGATCAGTGGATAGTCGCCGTGGGGCCACACCTTCGTCAGGTCGAACGGGTTGAACCGGTACGTCGCCGCCTCGTCGAACGGCATGATCTGCATCTTGAGCGTCCAGCTCGGGAACTCCCCGTCGCGGATGTGCTCGTACAGGTCACGGGTGTGGTAGTCGGTGTCAGCCGAGGCCATCTGGTCGCCCTCGTCCTGGGTGAAGGTCTCCACTCCCTGGTCGGTCTTGAAGTGGTATTTGACCCAGAACTTCTGGCCGGCTGCGTTGACCCACATGTAGGTGTGCGAGCTGTAGCCGTTCATGTGCCGCCAGGTCCGCGGGATGCCCCGGTCCCCCATCAGCCAGGTGACCTGGTGGGCAGATTCTGGCGAGAGCGTCCAGAAGTCCCACTGCATGTCGTGGTCGCGGAGGTGGTTGTCGGAGCGGCGCTTCTGGGAGCGGATGAAGTGCTGGAACTTCATCGGGTCCTTGATGAAGAAGATCGGCGTGTTGTTGCCGACCATGTCGTAGTTGCCCTCGCTCGTATAGAACTTGAGGGCGAAGCCGCGCGGGTCGCGCCAGGTGTCGGGGCTGCCCCGCTCGCCCGCCACGGTGGAGAACCGGACCAGCATGTCGGTGGTCGTACCTGGTTGGAAGACCGCGGCCTTGGTGTACGCGCTGACGTCGTGCGTCACCTCGAAGCGGCCGAACGCACCCCCGCCCTTGGCGTGTGGCTGGCGCTCCGGGATCCGCTCGCGGTTGAACTGCGCCATCTGCTCGATCAGGTAGTGGTCCTGGAGCAGGACCGGTCCCTCAGCGCCGAGAGTCAGCGAGTGCTCGTCGCTTTCGACGGGGATGCCGGCATCAGTCGTGGTCGGTG
>JALZIX010000277.1 GCA_030860025.1 Actinomycetota bacterium | reverse complement strand
CGTGCAGCGGTCCGATCGAATGTCACCGTGTGATCGCAGCCGGCTTGGATGCCGAGCTGGGCTATCAGGGCGTCGGCGAAGTCCGCGCCGCGCGCGACCTGCCTGAGTGCTCGACGGACGGCGTCCGGTTCCTCGAGCACGATCTCGCTGGACTCCAACAAACCCTGGAGGACGCTTGCCGTAGCTGCTCGGTCAACTCGGTACGCGCGACGCAGCACCCAGTAGATTTCGACCAGGGTCACGGTGCTGACGAAGCCCTGACTCGAGTCGGTCAGCCCGTCGAGGATGTGGTTGGCCGCGCCAGCCTGGGCCGGCTCGTCTTGCATGACATAACGTACGACGACAGTGGTGTCGAGGCCGATCATCGCTCAGGAGCCGCACTGGCGCCCTCGCGAAATTGCCTCGTCCATGTCGCCAAGGGAGACCGCGCGGTCTGTCCCGCTGAGGATTCCCTTCAGAGACGCGACCGGGCGACTTTCGGGGACCAACTCGTAGGCCCCTGAATCTGTGCGTACGAAGTTCACTCGGGATCCCGACTCCAGTCCGAGCGCCTTCCGAACCTCTGCGGGAACGGTGATCTGCCCTTTGCTTGTCACTGTGGCTGCCGGCATTCCTTACTCCCAAAGCCGATTCCTTACATCAAGGTAAGGGGATCGGGCAGGGAAGTCACAACCGTGCGGTGGACCGGGCGAGCCCAACCAGTAACGCGTCAGCCGCGTCGCTTACCACGAGCCGCGCGCGCGACTCCGCGGGGAGGAACCCGTCGGCCACCATCAGGTCGCAGAAGACAAGGAGGTGGTCGAAGAAGCCGTCGACGTTGAGCAGTCCGATCGGCTTGTTGTGCAGCCCCAGCTGTGCCCACGTCCACACCTCGAAGAGCTCCTCCAGCGTCCCGATGCCGCCGGGCAGCGCTACGAAGGCGTCGGCCTGCTCGGCCATCCGTGCCTTGCGCGAGTGCATGTCGGGCACGACCTGCAGATCGGTGACACGTGAGTGGGCGAGCTCGCGGTCCATCAGGTTGCGGGGAATCACCCCGATGACCTCTCCCCCGGACTCGAGCACGGAATCCGCGAGTACGCCCATCAGCCCGACGTGGCCACCGCCGTACACCAAGCCATGACCGCGCCGGCAGAGCTCCGCGCCGAACAGCGCGGTCGCCGTGGCATGTGCCGGGCGCAGTCCACGCGAGGCGCCGGTGAACACACAGACCCGCACAGTTTCTCCTTACGGATGGGAGCGCGGAGTACGGATGACCTTGAATGCCACCCGTGACACCATGAATGCGTGGACGATACGTCGCGTCGTCAGAGCCTTTCGACCGCGCGCGTGCTGGATCTCGCACTGCTCGTCATGACGGCCGGAACGAGCTCACTGCTGGCCATGCAGGCCGTCCGCGGCGACTGGTTTCCGCCGGAGGTGTCGATCAGCCAGTACGGCGTCGGCGAGACCGGCTGGATGTTGACGATGACGCTGCTCCTCATGGCACTGGCCTCCGCTCTGCTGCTCGTGGGGCACTACCGGCAGGCGGGGGCTCCCACGTTGTCCGTCCTGCTGCCCTGGACGATCTGGACGCTCGCCTTGGTCGTGATGGCCTTCGTACCGACCAACGAATGGCCGGGGCCGCTGAGTCTGACCGGACAGATCCACCAGGGCGCAGCGATCTTCGGCCTGTTCTTCGCACCGATCGGCGCGGTGGCAATGGCCGGGATCGCCCGGCGCGACAGTCCGAAGTCCACCGCTGCGCGGGCCCGCGTCGTGGCGATTGCCTGCGCCGGGCTGAGCTGGTTCTTCCTCACTCTGCTAGTGCTCACCAACATCGACATCGACGTCACCGGCCTGGGTTACCAGGACGCGTGGTCACTGCATCAGACGGTCGCCGTCGTGCTGGACATCATCGTGGTTTTCGCACTGATCATCTGCCTACGGGCTCGCGAGCGCCGCACCACGGCGCAGGCAACACCGTCCTGGGTTACCCTTTCGCCCCCCCAGGACACACAGTCCACCCAGCCAAGTACCCAGTGACCCCGGCGCGTCGCGATCCTGCCGCGAGGTATCCCTTCCTGGACGCTCCGGTGCCGCTGGCTTTCGTGCATCGCGGCGGGTCCGACCGAGGGGCGGAGAATTCCATGAGCGCGTTTTCCGCGGCGATCGCCCTCGGCTTCGGCTACCTGGAGACCGACGTGCACACGACATCCGACGATGTGGCAGTGGTCTTCCACGACCGGACCTTGGATCGGGTGACTGATCGCACTGGCCGCATCGATCGGCTGCCCTGGGCTCAGGTGAAGAAGGCGCGAATCGCCAGTTCCGAGCCGATCCCCCGCTTGGACGACGTGCTGGATGCCTTCCCCGAACTCCGGATCAACATCGACATGAAGTCCCCAGGGTCGGTGCCAGGGGTCACTCGGGCCATTCAACGTGCCGGTGCACTCGATCGGGTGTGCGTGGCGTCCTTTGTCGATGCCCGGATCGCGGCAGCCCGGCAAATACTCGGGCCCAGCCTGTGTACCTCACTGGGCAGGCGCGGCGTTGCCGCACTGCGGTTGGCCTCCTTCTCTCCAAGGGCTGGTGCGCTGCTGGGCGTCCGGGCCGCGTGCGCACAGATGCCGATGGCGATTGCCGGACGGCAACTGGTCGACCGCAGGCTTGTCGAGACCGCGCACAATCTGGGCCTGCAGGTCCATGTCTGGACGCTGAACTCGGCGGCAGACATCGAACACGCCCTGGATCTGGGGGTAGATGGGATCATGACCGACGCGCCCGCTGTCTTACGTGAGGTGCTCGAGAGCAGGGGTAGATGGCCACAGGTGTGACCGGCAACGTGCCGGATTGGGTGAGTCGGCAGCAACAGATTGCAGCGCAACCGCTATGGCCGATGTGGGGCGGACTGCTGCACTACTTCGCCCCCCTGGCCAGCCTCCCGGGTCGAGTCACCGTCACGGGCGGCGTCGACCCGGAGTTGCTGGCCGGCCCACTCATCGTGGTGGCCAACCACATTGGCGACTATGAGCCGATCGTACTAGCGCCCTCGCTGTACAAGGTCGGGATCCGGCCACGCTTCATGGCCACCAAGGGGCTGATGACGGCCAAGGGCCTCGGACCTGTGCTGGAGCGGGCCGGCTTCATTCGGGTCGACCGAGGCAGCGGCGACGCCAAGCATGCGCTGACGGTTACCGCCAGCGCGTTGCGCAACAACGGGCACATCCTCGTCTATCCCGAGGGCCGGATCGGGCTCGATCGTGATCTCTGGCCCGAGCGTGGCCGTAGCGGCGTCGCCCGGATGGCGCTGCGCTCCCGGGTCCCGGTGATTCCGGTCAGCTCCTGGGGTTCACACGAGGTGCTGTGCTACGCCGACGACGCTCGCAAGCTGGTGAGCTTCGCCCGTGCGCTCTGGCGGCAGCCGGCGATGAAGGTCCATGTCGGACCCCCGGTCCCACTCGATGATCTGAACGCGGACCGGATGGGCGATGCCAATCGGGCACGTATTCGGATCATCGCCGCGATCACGATGCAGCTGCAGGAGCTACGCCGCCTCGAACCGGGGCAACCGCGACACCTCGACCTCACCCGGCCGTGTCCTGAGCAGAGCATTGCCGCGTTTCCCGGTGGGAACGTTCCAGACGACTTGCGAGCGCTGATCACCTCTGCGCAACGAACCCCCTAGGCTGCCGTCAGCGCTTTCACGGGGGTAGGAGGAGACGACAGGATGAGTTCCGCGGCGATAGACCAGACCTACGTCCAAACACCGGGCAAACGCGGCCAGGTGATCAGCTGGGCGCTCTGGGATTGGGGCTCGGCTGCGTACAACGCAGTCATCCTCACCTTCGTCTTCTCGGTCTACCTGACGGACTCCGTGGGTGCCGATCTGCCGGGCTCGGTCAGTGCCAACAGTTGGTTGGCCTGGTCGATCGGCATCGCCGGATTCTTCATTGCCGTGCTGGCGCCGGTGACTGGGCAACGCGCGGACGCTGGTGGCCATCGCAAACTCTCCCTCGGCGTCTGGACCGGCCTGGTCATCGCTGCCACGGCCGGCCTCTTCTTCGTCAAGGACGAGTACACATATCTATGGCTGGGACTCGTCCTGCTAGCGCTCGGGTCGATCTTCTTCGAGTTCGCCTCGGTCTCGTACAACGCGATGCTGCGCCAGGTCTCCACGCCAGACAACATCGGCCGCATCTCCGGATTCGGCTGGGCGATGGGCTATTTCGGCGGCATCATCCTGCTGCTGCTCGTTTATGTCGGGTTCGTCGTCGGTGAAGGTGACACCCGTGGAGCCTTGGGGATCAGTACCGACGGCGGTCTAAACATCCGGCTGATCGCGCTGGTCGCCGCCCTATGGTTCGCCCTATTCGCGGTCCCCGTGCTGCTCAAAGTGCCGGAGACCCCCGGTCTGCCCAAGGACAAGCGACTCGGCTTCTTCGCGTCGTACAAGAAGCTGTTCGCTGACCTCAAGGGGCTCTATCGGAGCGATCCGCACACCGTCTACTTCCTTGGGGCCAGTGCGCTTTTCCGGGACGGGCTGGCTGCCATCTTCACCTTCGGCGCGGTGCTCGCCGTCACGGTGTACGACATCAATGAGGCTGACGTCCTGATCTTCGGGGTGGCCGCGAATATCTCCTCGGCCCTGGGAGCGATCGTCGGCGGCCGACTCGACGACCGCCTGGGGCCCAAAGCAGTGGTCATGGGCTCCCTGATCGGGATGCTGATCAGCGGTGGAATCCTCGCTTTCCTCGAGGGACCCACCGCGTTCTGGATCTTCGGACTGCTGCTCACCCTGTTCGTGGGCCCCGCCCAGTCCTCGTCACGGACCTATCTCGCCCGACTCACGCCGCCGGGCCACGAAGGGCAGATGTTCGGCCTGTACGCCACGACCGGGCGTGCGGTGTCGTTCCTGGCGCCGAGCCTGGTGGGCTTCTTCACCTTCGCCTTCCAATCCGACCGCGCCGGGATCATCGGCATCCTGCTCGTCCTGGCCGCTGGGACTCTGGCGCTCTGGCGAGTCCGGCCACCCTCAGCCGACCTCGACACGGCACATCGCGAGTCCGCCGGCACCAGGGGCTAAGGCGAGTTCGGCGCCTCCGACGTGACTGCGGCCCGTGGTCGCTTCGGCCACCAGCCGGGCACGGTGGCTCGGTAGGCCGCGTACTGCGCCGGGAATTTCTTAGCCAGGGTCGGTTCCTCGTACCATCGGACGAAGCTGGTCACCGCGATTCCGACGAGCACGCCGTAGCCCAGCACCAACGGATCCGCGAAGAGCAGCGATTCCCCGGCGATCACCAGCAGCACGGCGACATACATCGGGTTCCTGAGCCATCGGTACATGCCCCGCACGACCAGGTGCTCAGTGGGTGCAATCGGAGCCGGCGTGCCTCGCCCGTCAAGCACGAAGCGCGCGAAGGACTCGAGGATCACTGCAGTTCCCGCCGCGATGCAGGCCCAGCCCAGACCCGCGGCTATCGGTAATTCGGTCCAGTGCGGGCCGGTCCCCCGGCTCGCGATCCACACTGGCGCTCCCCCAGCGACGACCCCCGGCGCACAGATGAGAAACACTCCGGTTCCCCACGCCGCGTTCCGTTTGCGCATCAGGTGCCCCCGGTCTTACCTAGTACGACTGTGCAATTACCCGTAGACTTTAGCACGGGTGTGCTAGAAAGAAGTCCGGAGCTGGAGCACAGGACCAATCCGATCAGCGGTCGGCGCGCGAATTCTGAACGAACGATGAACAGGCCGCCCCAAGCGAGTTCTTGACCGCTGCACGGGAATCATCGCGCTAGGTCAAGCGTTGGGTTCAGTAGCACAGTCAAGGGAGGGAACACAATGGGAGAACGCTCATTGCGCGGCAGTCGGCTCGGGAGTATCAGCTACGAGACAGACCGCAACGCTGAGCCGATAGCGCGCCAGTTGATGCAGTACCGGTGCGTGAACGGTCACTCCTTCGCGGTCCCCTTCGCCGATGACGCCGAGGTGCCGCTGGTCTGGGAGTGCAAGAACGACGGATCACTCGCTCGGTTGATCGACGGCGACGAGCCAGCTCCCAAGAAGGGAAAGCCACCGCGGACCCACTGGGACATGCTGCTGGAGCGCCGCAGCATCGAGGACCTCGAAGAGGTTTTAGCCGAACGGCTCGAGGTTCTCCGCGGCCGGCGGACTCGTTCCGCCTGATCAACGTCACGGCCGAGCCCTGGCTCGATAAGTACCCCAGTCCCACTGACGTCGCTCGGTCTCCGGACCGGGCGACTTCTTTCTATCCGCCTCCTTCGGCTCCCATCGGCGTCACGTACGCGCCCGAGATGCCGCCATCGACAAGAAATGTCGAGGCAGTGATGAAACTGGCGTCGTCGCTGGCGAGGAAGGCGACGGCGCTCGCAATCTCCTCCGGCCGGGCGAACCGGCCCATCGGGATGTGCACGAGACGCCGCGTCGCCTGCGCTTCGTCGCTGGCGAAGAGCTCTTCCAGCAGTGGTGTGTTGACCGGTCCCGGGCACAGTGCATTCACTCGGATGCCCTCCCGCGCGAACTGGACTCCGAGCTCCCGGCTCATCGCCAGTACGCCACCCTTGGACGCTGAGTAGGAGATCTGCGACGTGGCCGCTCCCATCACCGCGACAAATGAGGCCGTGTTGATGATGCTGCCCCGACCTTGTCGGCGCATGTACGGCAGAACCGCCTTGCAGCACAGGTACACCGACGTGAGGTTGACCTCCTGCACGTGACGCCACGCATCCAGGCCCGTCTCCAGGATGGAGCCGTCCTGGGGTGGAGAGATACCTGCGTTGTGAAAGGCCACGTCGATCGAGCCGAACCGATCGTCAGTCGTTGCGAAAAGGTGATCGACATCGTCAGCGACGGTCACGTCGGTACGCACGAACAGGCCACCCACTTCCTCAGCCATGGCCTTGCCCGAGATCTCATCGACATCGGCCACGACGACCTGTGCTCCCTCGGCGGCGAAGCGTCGCACGGTTGCCGCACCGATACCGCTGGCTCCTCCGGTCACGACCGCGACGCGGTCCCCCAGACGCTGTGACATCCGATCAGTCCTCCGTTGCCAGATAGACGTTCTTGGTCTCGGTGAATGCCTCCAGCGCATCCGGGCCCAACTCACGTCCGAGGCCGGACTGCTTGAAACCACCGAA
>JALZIX010000273.1 GCA_030860025.1 Actinomycetota bacterium | reverse complement strand
AGGTCATCGTGGCCGAACTGTCGGACACCGCCCGGGCGATGCCGAAATCCATGACCTTCACCGCGCCGGCCGGCGTGATCATCACGTTGCCCGGCTTGACGTCCCGATGCACGATCCCGTTGCGGTGGCTGAAGTCCAGCGCGGCGCAGATGTCGGCGGCCAGAGACATGGCGGACTTGACCTGGAGGACGCCCTGGTCCTTGAGGACGTCGCGCAACGTGCGGCCCTCGACGTACTCCATCACGATGTACGGGATGTCGCCGGCGGCAACGGTGTCCTCGCCGGTGTCATAGACGGCCACGATCGCCGGATGGTTGAGCGAGGCGGCCGCCTGTGCCTCGCGCCGGAACCGCGCCTGGAACGTCGGATCCCGCGCGATGTCGCTGCGCAGCACCTTGATCGCGACCTCTCGGCCCAGCCGGATGTCGCGGCCGCGATGCACCTCGGCCATGCCGCCGCGGCCGAGCACCTCGCCGACCTCGTAGCGCTGACCCAACAGCCGGGGCGTGGTCATTCGGTCCACCCAGGCATCAGCTGCGGGCGGTCAATCATCGCCGTCGTTTCCGTTGCCGTTCCCGTTCCCGTTCCCGTTCCCGTTGCCGTCGCCATCGCCGCCGTCCGGCGCATAGTCCTTCTTCGCGAAGTACACGATGACTGTGGACCCAGCCGGTACCTCGGTCTGAGTGGGATCGGTGGTGACGACGTCATTCTTGTCGAACGGCTGATCCTCGATCTGAGCGGCGGCAAGCGCCTCAGCCTGGACAGTCAGTTCCTGAGTTTCTACGACCAATCCCAATTCGGTCAGGGCTGCCTCGACCTCGTTGACAGGCAGCCCGCGGTAGGCGTTCGTGTCGATGAACACCATTCCCGGAGCCGCCGCCGTCGTGGCCGGGGTCTCGCCGCCGGAATCCGCGAGTGTGCCTTTCTGGTTCTGGCTGATCCAGACAGCCAACAGACCGACCGCGAGCACAAGCGCGAACAGCACGATGACCGCGACGTACTGCCCGGTCCGTGACTTCTGCCGCGCCGGGGCGCCCCGAGCCCGCGAGGGAGGCCCATAGTGGACCGTTCGACTTGGGGGGTCCGGCGGTAGCCGGATCGCCGGCATCACTGAGGTCCGCGACTTCCCGCCGCGCGGCGGGGCGACGGCTGATTTGGTGGGCCGGGCGGAATCGCGTACGGGTACGGTCGCCGGCGCCACGCCGAACCCAGTCGGCAGCGGCTGACCCTGGGCCACCATGCCGACCGCGGCCGAGAACGCCGCACCATCCTGATAGCGCTGCTCGGGATCCTTGGACAAGCTGCGCCGGATGAGCTCACGGACCTCGCCCGGCACATCGTCCGGCAGCGGCGGCGGTTCCTGGTTGACATGCGCCAGTGCTATGGCCACCGACGACTCGCCCTCGAACGGCCGCCGCCCGGCCAGGGCCTCATATCCCACGACCCCGAGGGCATACACGTCTGAGGCAGCAGTCACCGGCCGCCCCATCGCCTGCTCGGGCGAGAGGTACTGCGCTGTTCCGATGACCATCCCGGTCCCGGTCAGCGGCACATGGTCGGTCGCCCGGGAGATCCCGAAGTCGGTGATCTTGACGGTGCGGTCGGGGCGGATGAGCAGGTTCGCCGGCTTGACGTCCCGGTGTACGACTCCGGCCTGATGCGCAACACCAAGCCCGGCCGCCGTCTGCGCCATGATGTCCAGGACGCGCGGAGCGGGCAGCCGACTCGAGGCGGCCAAGACTTCGGACAGCGGCTCGCCGTCGATCAGCTCCATGACGAGGTAGGCGACATGCTCGCCTTCGGCCATCGCCTCGCCGTAGTCATAGACCTGCGCGATGTTGAGGTGCGAGAGCATGGCGGTGTTACGTGCTTCAGTGCGGAAGCGCGCGATAAACGTTGCGTCCCCAGCGAATTCACTGCGCAACACCTTGACCGCGACGATCCGCTGCAGCGTGATGTCCCGGCCGCGCCACACCTCGCCCATGCCACCAGAGGCGATGCGCGATACGAGTTCGTAGCGGTCCCCCAGCCGGACGCCAGTATTCAGACTCACGACTGCCCCGCTCGTTCAATCGCTCTCGTGTTCATCAAGCGCTACCCAGTACGGCTTGCATGATGGCTCGCGCGATCGGTGCCGAAACCCGGCCTCCGGTCGCCTCGCTCGAGGAGTTGCCGCCATTGGCGACGAAGACCGCGACCGCCACCTGCGGGTCGTTGGCCGGGGCGAACCCGATGAACCAGGTGTGGGGGTTGACGCCGTCCGAGACCTCCGCGGTGCCGGTCTTGCCGGCGACCTCGATCCCGTCCATCTGAGCGGCCGTACCGCTGCCGTCCTCGACCACGCTCACCATCATCGTGGTCAGTCCGTTGGCGACATCGGCACTGATCGGCTCGCTGAAGACTTCCGGGGTGGCTTCATCCAAGGTGGACAGATCGGGTCCTTGGATCTCAGAGACCAGGTATGGGGCCATCAGTCGGCCGTCATTGGCGATGCAGCTGGCGATCATTGCGGCCTGCATCGGGGTCACCCGTACGTCGCGCTGCCCGATGCTCGATTGAGCCAGGGCCGCCTCGGACTCGACGTCGCCGAACTGGCTCGGTGAGACGGGGAGCGGCATGCTGAACCCCGTCCCGTCGATACCGAAGCCCGCCGCCATCTCCCGGACGCGATCCTCGCCCAAGGTGATGCCCAGCTGCCCGAAGGCGGTGTTGCAGGAGATCGTCAGCGCGTCGATGAGGGACTGCTCCTCGGATCCGCTGCACGAGGAGCCACCGAAGTTGCGCAGCGTCGCCGAGCTGCCGGGCAAGGTGAGCACATCGGGAGCCGGCAGCACGGACTCCGGCGTGTACCCGTTGCTGAGTGCGGCCGCGGCGATGATGGTCTTGAAGATCGACCCGGGCGGGAAGTTGTCCTGGGTGGTCCGGTTGAGCCGCGGGTCGGGCTCGGCGGCATCGAGTTGTGCCGCGTAGTCCCGGATCGAGGCCGGGTCGTGGCTCGAGAGCAGGTTGGGGTCATAGCTCGGCGTGCTGGCCATGGCCAGGATCGCGCCGGTGTTCGGGTCGAGTGCGACGGCTGCTCCAGTGACTCCCTGGAGGGCATCGAAGGCGGCCTGTTGGGCCGCAGGGTTCAGGGTCAGTACGACGTTGCCGCCCTTGGGATCCCGGCCGGTGAACAGGTCAGTGATCCGGCGGACCAGCAGTCGGTCGTCGGATCCGGCGAGGAGATCGTTCTCTGTCCGCTCGATCCCTGACGGCCCGAAGATCAACGAGTAGAAACCCGTCGCTGGGGCGTAGAGCGGACCTGCCGGGTATTGGCGCAGATACTGCAGCGTGTCGTCGGTGGGCACCGACAACGCCACCGGCTCACCGGCCACGACGATCGAGCCACGCTGCCGGCTGTACTCGTCGATCAGGACCCGCGTGTTACCCGAGTCGGTGCGCAGGCTGTCGGCCTGGATCACCTGGATCACGTTTGCGTTGATGACCAGCAGCGTGAACAGCACGAGCACGCTGATCGCGATCTTGCGGACCGGAGCGTTCATGTCTTCTGCTCCGCCTTCTCGGCCGGCTCCTGGGCGACGCTCTCGGCCGCTCGCTCAGCTGCCCTCTCGTCAGCCTTGTCGTCCGGCGTCAGCTTGACGATCTGAGTCGAGGCCTCGAACAGATCGGTCTTCGGCGTGATGACGACCGACGGTCTGCGGGCGGCGTCGCTGATCCGGACCAGGAGTGCGATCAAGGCGAAGTTGGCCACCAGCGACGAGCCGCCGTAGGAGACGAACGGGGTCGTCAGCCCGGTCAATGGAATGAGTTTGGTGACGCCTCCGAGCACCACGAACACCTGCCACGCGACCGCAAAAGCCAGTCCGGCGGCCAGCAGTTTGCCGAAGCTGTCGCGTACGACCAACGCCGTACGCAATCCTCGTTCGACGATCAGCAGGTAGAGCATCACCAGAGCGACGACGCCGAAAAGACCCAGCTCCTCCCCGATCGCCGAGCCGATGAAGTCGGTGCTGGCGAAGGGCACGGTGGCCGGCCGCCCGCCGCCGAGACCGGTGCCGAACAGCCCGCCGGTGCCGAAGCCGAACAGCGACTGCACGATCTGGTAGCCCTCGTCGTCGCGGTAGGCGAACGGGTCCAGCCAGATATCCACCCGGACCCGTACGTGACTGAAGGCTTGGTAGGCGATGTAAGCCCCACCCATGAACATCAGCAGCCCGATCAGCAGCCAGCTGAACCGTTCGGTCGCGATGTAGAGCATCACCATGAAGATGCCGAAGATCAACAGCGAGCTGCCCAGGTCGCGCTCGAAGATGAGCACGAGCAGGCTGACCGCCCAAGCGAGGATCACCGGGCCGAGGTCGCGTCCGCGGGGGAATTCCAGGCCCATGACCCTGCGGCTGGCCAGGGAGAGCACGTCACGCTTGTCGACCAGATAGGCAGCGAAGAAGCAGATCAGCGCAACCTTGGCGAACTCGCCCGGCTGGATGGAGAAACCCCCGATCAGGATCCAGAGCTTTGCGCCATTGACCTCGGACAGCGAAGACGGCAGGACGGCGGGGATCGCCAGCGCGATGAGCCCGACGAACATCAGGGTGTACGCGTACCTGGCCAGCGCCCGGTGGTCGCGGATGACGGCCAGGACCGCGATGAACAGCACCAGTCCGACCAGCGCCCAGATCAATTGGCTCGGCGCCTGCTCCGCCGGCGCGGAATCTCCGCCCAGGCTCGCCTCCATCGCCTCGGCGAGGTCGAGCCGGTGGATGACGACCAGCCCGATCCCGCAGAGCAGGGCGGTGGCCGGGAGCAGCAGCGGGTCGGCGTACGGGGCGAGTCTGCGTACGACCAGGTGGGCTACCACCCAAATCGCGGTGAACCATCCCCCGAAAGTGGCCACCTCGACGGTCAACGAACCGGTGACCGTCAGGTCCACGATCGACTGTGCCGCGATCGTCAGCAGACAAGCGAAGGCCAGCATCGCGAGCTCTGTGTTCCGGCGGGTGGGCGGGGCGGGCGCCCCGGGGGGCGCCGTTGGCAGCGCGGCCATCAGCCGCCCTCGCGGCAGTTCGCGCCGGTCTGGGACCTGGCCGTCGGCCCTGGCGCCGTGCTGCTCGAAGGGTCGGCCTGCGATGGCCGGGCCGTGGGTAGCGCGACGGGTGACTCGGTCGTCCCCAGCGGCGGGGTGGTCGCCTCCGGAGTCGTTGGAGTTGGCGCACAGAGCGGCAACCGGGCATCGCGCAGGTTTTCCAGGATGTTCTGGGCAGCGTTGAGGTCATCGGCTGGGATGCCGTCGCGTACCGAGCTGCGAGCAGCGGAGTTCAGGTCCGCCACCGCCAGGGCCGTCTCCTCCTGCAGCCGATAGAAGTCGAGACCGATGAGTTCGGCGTTGACGCCGCGAAAGATCGCCACGTGCTGGTTGTCGGCATCGGTCCCCACGACGCCCACGAAGTACTGGGACATGACGTAGGCCCAGACTCCGCCGGCGGCCGCCGCAAGCAAGACCACAGCAGCCAGGGCGCCCAACAACAGGCGGGTACGGCGTCGCCGTGGCGGCGGTGCGGCCGCGCGCGCGGCGACTCGTACGGTCGGCTTCTCCGGTGCGGCCAACGCGGCCCGGCCGGCCGAGGACATAGGATCGATGTCCCGCTGGCCGACGTTGTCACCGGCGGCCCCGTCGACGACCGGATCGATCATTGCGGTGTCACCGTCGCGGGACTCGTCGATCACGTCCGCGACGACACAGGTGATGTTGTCCGGGCCCCCGCCGCGCAGGGCTAGCTCGATCAAGCGGTTGGCCGCCTCCTGTGGGTCGGGGATCTGCAGCGCTTCGTGAATGGTCTCGTCGGAGACCACCCCGGAGAGCCCGTCGCTGCACAGGAGATAGCGGTCCCCGGCCCGCGCCTCTCGGATGGACAGGTCCGGTTCGACCTCGTTGCCGTTGAGCGCGCGCAGGATGAGGTTGCGCTGTGGGTGCGAACGAGCCTCCTCCTCAGTGATCCGACCCTCGTCGATCATCGCCTGGACGAACGTGTCGTCGTGGGTGATCTGGGTCAGGACGCCGTCACGTAGCAGGTAGCCGCGCGAATCGCCGATGTGGCACAAGGCAATTCGCGAGCCCGCGAACAGCAGGGCGGTGAGCGTCGTACCCATGCCTTCGAGCGCGACGTCGTCACGGACGAGCTCACGCAGATGCTCGCTGCCGTCGTTGGTTGCCCGTGCGAGAGCAGCCAGCAGGTCGCCGGTGGGGAACTCCTCATCCAGGTGTTCCAGCGCAGCGATCACGACCTTGCTGGCCACATCTCCGCCCGCGTACCCGCCCATCCCGTCGGCCACGGCGAGCAGCCGCGGACCGGCGTAGACCGAGTCGTCGTTCTTGGCGCGGATCAGGCCGCGGTCCGAGCGGGCCGCGTACCGCAGAGCAAGTGTCACTGGTGAAGCTCGATCACGGTCGCCCCGATTCGAATGGGCTGTCCCGGTGCCACAGCAAGTGGCCCTTGGACGCGTTGTTGGTCAAGGTAGGTGCCATTGGTCGAGCCAAGATCCTCGACGTACCACTGGCCGTCGCGCTGGGTGAGGCGAGCATGCCGTGAACTGGCGAAGTCATCGGTGAGGACGAGCGTGGAGTCGTCGGCACGTCCGATCAGAATGGTCTGGCCGCTGAGCGTGATCCGGGTGCCGGCCAGCGGTCCGGCGGTGACCCGAAGCTGGCGCAGCGGTCGGCCGCCCCGGCGGCCAGGTGCTGCTTGCTGGCGAGCCGGGGCGGAAACTCGTTTGGTCCGACCCCCCAGCAGGTCGGCGCGGACTACCCGGAAAGCGACCAGGATGAACAGCCACAACAACGCAAGGAAGCCGAAGCGGAACAGCTGCACCACTATTTCGGCCGTCATCAACGCACCTGTCCTGGCGAAGCTTCTTGGCGATAGACCAGCACAGAGTGCCCGATCCGAATCACGTCGCCATCCGCCAGCAGGACGTGCGGTACCCGGCGCCCGTTGACGATCGTCCCGTTGGTGGAGCCGAGATCGACGACGCTCGCCTTTCCTCGGGCCAGTTGGATGTCCACGTGCCGCCGGGAGACGCCGGTGTCGGGCAGTCGAACGGATGCTTCCGTACCGCGGCCGATGATGTTGCTGCCCTCGCGGAGTTCATGGCGGGTGTTCGGGCCGTCCACGACAAGTGTGTGCACGACCTGCGGCGCCGACCGTGGCGGCGTTGAACTCCCACGCTGCGCAGCCGCGCCCGCCGGAGGTTGATCGAGGGAGACGCGCGGCGGGCGGCTGCCCGGCGGAAGGTGGGAAGGCGGGACAGGTACCGGCGGCACCGGCGGCACCGGTGGCATTCCGGATGCCGGACCCCGCGGTGGAACCCGGGCGCCTTGGCCGGGGCGACCGTCCTGGCCACCTGATCGTGGTGGCATGTGCGGAGGCGGTGGGGAATCGGCATCCACCCGGCTGTCGACATGGAAGACACCCGTGCGCAAGCCGGCGTCGCGGGCCAGGCTGACCTGGATTCGGCCGAACGTGGACCAACCCTCGGCCTCGATGTGTTCCTGGACCATCTCTGCCATGGTGGCGCTGAGCTCGACCTCCCACTCGGCCAAGTACTCGTAGTCGACCGGACCCAGCCGTACGGAGTAGCGATTGGGAACGAGAACGCGGCCCTCTCCCACGACCGCACGCTGCTCAGTTGCCTCCCGCTCGAGTGCCTTGGCGATCTCGGCCGGATGTACCTTGCCCTTGAACACGCGCGCGAAGGCCACGCCAACCAGGCCTTCGAGCCTTCGCTCGAAGCGCTGCAGCACGCCCACGTGTCTCTCCTGCTTCCCTCGACGATCGATGGTATCTGTGAGCGCCGGAAGTCATTCCGTCTGCGCCGCATTCCGGGGCTCGTTGATCTCCCCGTACGGCCATCCCAGGGCCAGCGTCACGCTGATGCTTACCCGAGTCCATTCTCCGCTCGCTGTTAGGCTGGGCGACCGCTGGGGCAAGTGGCGGAATGGCAGACGCGCACGGTTCAGGTCCGTGTGTCCGAAAGGACGTGGGGGTTCAACTCCCCCCTTGCCCACC
>JALZIX010000249.1 GCA_030860025.1 Actinomycetota bacterium | reverse complement strand
GCGCGGTAGTGGGTGATCGGTTGCACGTCCGCGGCCGGGTCGTCGGTACGCCCGACCAGAGCTCCGAGATCATCGAGATTCGGGGACGGGACGGCGCGCCGCCGTACCTCGTTCGCCGTGACGACGGACATGAAGTGCTCGTGTTCCCTGGGGCGGACGCGTCGGTAGAGCACCCGCAGAGCCACGAGCGCTCGTGAAGACGAACGGCTTCGGCCTGCGGGCCGGTCCCGGGTCGTCGCCGGCACTGGCTGACCACCGTCCGTCCGGGGCCGGTCGCAGCTGAGGTGTGAATCCACGACCGCATGCGCGTCGCGGCATGAGAGGACGTTTCGAACTCGGAAACCGCGGTTAGAGGGGGTGCGCCGTCGGCATTGGCTCCGCAACAGGACCGAGCACTGCGTCGATTGCTTCGCGGGTTCGGTCATCAGAGTCCGGCCACAGATGTGAGTAAGTGTCCAGCGTCTCGGCCGCCGACGCGTGCCCCAGCCGGGACTGCACGACCTTCACCGACTCCCCGTGCCGGATCAACAGGGACGCGTAGTAGTGCCTGAGCGCATGGAACCCGGTCCCGTCCGGGGCGACGGCTGAGGCCACGGCGGGCCGCCAGATCGCGGAAAACGCGGTACGCCTGATCGGCCGGCCGAGGTCGTTGGTGAAGACGAACCCGTCCCGCCCGACTGGGAAGGCCGCCAGATGCGCCGCGAGCGCCTCAATGGCGACCCGGGGCAGCGGGATCACTCGCGCCGAGGCCTCGGTCTTAGGTGGCGCGAGATAAGGCCCGCGGCCGGGTAGGAGAGCAAGCTGTCGATCGACCGTCAACGTCCGGCGCAGGAAGTCCACTCGATCCACGGTCAGCCCCAGGGCCTCACCCTGCCGCAACCCGGTGCTCGCGGCCAGGACGACCAGCGCTCGGTATCGGTCCGGGACGGCGTCGGCGATCGCGTACACGAAATCGGTCGCCAACGGCTCAACCCGCACCCGCTCGACTTTGGGCAGTCGGGTGCCCTCGAACGGAGATGACGCGATCCGACGATCGCGTACCGCCGACTTGAAAATCCCGGACATGATCCGATGCACCACACCGACTGTCGCGGGGGAGAGGTCCTCGGCCAGTCGCTTAACCCAGGCCTGTACGTCCGAGGGCCGCACCGTCGACAGCGGACGGTCGCCCAGATGCGTGTAGGCGTGCCGGCGGGGCATCGTCTCGACATGCGCGGCCGTCGTCGGCCGATGTACCTGGATGGCCCGCCACTCTTCGGCATACTCGCGGACGGTCTGTCGACCCGACTTCGGATCGACGTAGGCACCGGTCAGCACCGCCGTAGTGACCTCGTCGAGCCAGCGTTGTGCATCGACTCTGCGGGCGAAGTGGCGGGAGTGCTCGTGTTCGGCAGGGTCGCGGTAGCGGGCTCGCCACTGCCCATTCGCCCGCTTCGTGATGCTCGCCATCGCAGCACTCCGGGTTTCGTGCTACTTCTGCGATGCCGACCACCCGTCCTCGTCACTTTGTGACCGAAACCGACGACCTCGCCGTTGCCCTGGATACGGCCGCCCGACGGTGGCCCGAGTTGAGTCGGCCGCAACTTCTCGTGCGCTTGGCGCTCGAAGGCGACCACGCTGCCCAGAAAGCGGATGAAGAGCGGCGGCAGCGAAAGCTTGGCGCTGTCCGGAAACACAGCGGGATCCTCACCGGCGCATACGGGCCGGACTACCTGCACAAGCTTCGTGAGGATTGGCCGGCGTGATCGTTCTCGAAGCCAGCGTTCTCATTGCGTATCTGGATGGTGACGACAGCCATCACTTGCCCGCGCAGACTCTCTTGGTCGAAGCAGTCGATGACGACCTCGGGGTCAACCCGCTGACGTTGGCTGAGGTGTTGGGCGTTCCCGCTCGAGACGGTCGCCTGGAGCCGACGCAGGCGGCTCTGCGTGATCTCGAAGTGGATGAGTTGCCGTTTCCTTCCGATACAGTTGTTCGCCTGGCGCGGTTGCGTGCGACTACGGGGCTGAAGATGCCGGACTGTTGTGTGTTGCTTGCGGCCGAAGACGCCGGCGCGTCCCTCGCAACCTTCGACAATCGGCTTGTCCAAATGGCCGAGCCCGCAACCTGCCGGTCTTGGTCATTGAACTTTCCACTGTCGTGGGGGACTAGCGAAGTGCTGCAAGTCAGGCCTTCCACTAGGCGCGACCGGGACGGTTGTTGTCCACGGAAGAGATGGTCCATAGTGGACGGAGCTGTCCGCAGGGAGTCCGCAAGAAGTCCGCAAGAGATCAATTGCGGTCAACTAGTGCAAACAGCGTCTCCGCAGGTCAGAGCCTTGTTTCAACATTTTCCAACGATTGTCCATCACGCTTGACCCTGTTCCCGGCGTACAGGCCGACTCGTCCGCCGTCTAGTGCAACGCAACGATCCCCGCGGCCCAGGCTCTGCCCCACAACGAGATAGCGGAGGTCGCGGTCCAATGGAGATCCCGATCGATCCGGA
>JALZIX010000244.1 GCA_030860025.1 Actinomycetota bacterium | reverse complement strand
CCACGTGGGCGCTGATGCGCGGCGCGCTCTATTCGACGGCGTTCCTCGGCGTCATGCTCGCCCTCGGACTGGTCGAATCGTGGTGGGCGCTGCTCGCCGTACCTGCTTGCATCCTGATCGGCTTCGCCTTTGCCGCTGTGGGTCTGGCGGCCACGTCGTACATGAAGAGTTGGCAGAACTTCGAATTCGTCCAACTGGCGATTCTGCCGATGTTCCTGTTCTCGACCACGTTCTTCCCGTTGTCGGTCTACCCGGGTCCGCTGCAGACCCTTGTGCAATGCACGCCGCTTTATCACGGCATCGAACTCGTGCGCTCGCTGGTAACGGGGGCCGTGGACGTCTCGATCCTCGGGCATGTTCTGTACCTGGTCGTGATGGGTGCCCTCGGGCTGATCATCGGGATCAGGCGGCTGGAGACTCTGCTGCTGAAGTAGCCGCTGGAGGCGCGACCGGACGATCAGGTCAATCGCCGGCGCGAATGACCTCCAGGCTGCGCGAGAAAGTTACTTCCGCTCCGCCCCCGCAGGTGGGAGCCGGAGCGGTCTCCATGCTGGTGCCGGTCAGCGCCGCGATCGGTGTGGTGCCGTCCGGGTCGACTGGCGCGTTGGGAGTGATCACCGTGACAACCGTCGAGGGAACGGTTTCGCCGGTCGGCACACCGGTGACCGAGTCCACGCACTCGAGGCTCGAGGGCCCCTCGAAGGTCCAACTGCCGTCGGCGTAGACGAAATCCAACGTGGACCCACTGCTCGAGGCAACCGTGACGTCACACGGTCCGGAACGACATGTGGCGGTGACCTCCCAAACCCGCTCGACGACGGTGCCGACCGCCTCGGGGTCGTAGATGTCCCCGGAATAGCTCAACAGGGTGACCGTGACATCGTAGGTGCCTTCGAAGGCCGGTACTGGTGGCAGGGAGGTTGGGACAGAACTGGCGGAGTCGGTCCCTTCCGGATCACCCGCGCCTTGCTCGACGGCTGTGCGTGATGGGTCGTCGTCGCTGCTGGTGACGACGATGACGGTGGCTGCGATGGCGGCGATGACCAGGACCAGGGCGGTGATGGCGGCGGCTACGGGCATGCCGAGGATGCGGCGGCCGGTACGGCCGGCGGTGGCCGCGGTCTGCCCGAGCAGCGTGGTGGGGGTGGCTGCGGCGCCGTAGGCGACGGCTTGGGCGGTTGGGGCGGCGGCGCCGGTGCCGGCGGCGGTGAGGACTCCGGTGCCGGCCATGGTGGCGGTGACCAGGCCGGCGACCGAGGCGCGGCTGAGCCAGGCCGGCCCGTAGCGGCGGGTGGCGGCGTCTTCTAGTTCCGCCAGGAAGGCGGCGGCATCGGCTGGGCGTTGGTCGGGGTTCTTGGCCATCGCCCGGGCCAACAGGTCGGCCAGTTCCGGGCCGTGCCCGTCCAGGCGGGGCACTGGGGCGTTGGCGTGGGCGGCGAGCACCTGCCCGACGTCGCCGGAGTAGGGCAGTCGCCCGGCCAGCAGCAAGTACAGGACCGCCGCGGCGGAGTACACGTCGCTTTGGGTGGTCATCGGCGCGCCGGTCACGGCCTCCGGGCTGGAAAAGGCCGGTGTGCCCACCGAAGCGGGCGCGCCCGGTGCGAGCCCCTGGTCAGTTCGCGCGGCCAGGCCGAAGTCGAGGAGTTTGGAGGTCCCGGCCCGGTCGAGCAGGATGTTGGCCGGGCTGACATCACGGTGCACCAGGCCACGCTGATGGGCGTGGGCCAGCCCGATCAGCCCACCGCGGAGCACCCCGAGGGACTGCTCGGGGGTCAGCGTTCCGTGCTGGGCCAGCACCGCCTCCAGCGGAGCACCGTCGACCCATTCCTGGACCAGGTAGGCGCGGCTGGGTTCCTCCACGTAGTCGAAGATCCGCACCACATGCGGGTCATCCAGCGCCGCCAGCGTCTGGGCCTCGGCGCGGAACCGCTCCAGGAAGCCAGGTGCCTGCAACAGCGCGGGGCTGAGCTCCTTGATCGCCACCATCCGGTCCAACTCGACCTGCCGGGCCTGCCACACGATCCCCGTCGACCCAGCAGCAACCTGGCCCGACACCTCATACCCCGGAAAGGTCACCATGGGGCCCCCCGTTCTCTGACGCCGGCTGCACCGTTGGCGAAACCTACCTGCGAGCACACGGCACGGATAGCCTCTTCGCGGACATGACGGACCAAGTGCCCCGCTTCCGTAGCCGTCATAGCCCAGGCAGATCCCCCGAGACGTAGGTCCCCTCGAACACGCCGTCCCCGGCGAGAGTCCGTCTGGAACCTCCCCCAGGGCAATCGATTGGGCCGCTGGCTTCGATGTGGTAGGTCAGAGTCATCGCCGCACGGTCAAGGGAGATCATTATGCTCAGCTGGTTCGTGACGCGTGCCGTGATGTCGCAATTGACAACGCCGGGACCGGCAAGCACAGCGTTGAAGGTTCCGGGTCCGGTCCGGACCAACGGAAAGACGTCGTGGCCTGCAGTTGCACCAAGACCCACCAATTCGCACTGACCAGAATTGGTGCAGGCAACCCCCAACTGGACCTGCTCGGTCTCGCTGACTGACCCCGAGGTCCTGTTCAGCGTCCCCGAGTACAGGATGGCAACAGCGTCTGACTCATCACCCGAATCGCTCGGCGATGACTCGTCTGTCCCCGCTTCCTCCGGTCCAGACGATGGCGTGCTCTCAGCGGCTCTTGTCGAGGCCTGGTTGTTGGTGACGATGACAGTGGTTGCGCCCGCAGCGGCGGCGACGATGAGTACGAGCGCAACGACCGCGGCGGCTAGGGGCATGCCGAGGATGCGGGCGCCGGTGCGGCCGGCGGTGGCTGCGGTCTGCCCGGCCAGCGTTGTGGGGGTTGCGGTGCTGCCGAAGGCAACGGTTTGGGCGGTTGCGGGTGCTGCTGCGGTGGCGGCGGCGCCGGTAGCGGTGACCGCTGCGGTGCCGGCCATGGTGGCGGTGACCAGGCCGGCGACCGAGGCGCGGCTGAGCCAGGCCGGCCCGTAGCGGCGGGTGGCTGCGTCTTCGAGTT
>JALZIX010000240.1 GCA_030860025.1 Actinomycetota bacterium | reverse complement strand
GTCATAGGCCGCGCGCCCGGCACCACCCAGCCGCCGCCGAGCCGAAAACGCCGCCACATCAAGCCTGCCCACGGTGTCCAGCACGAACCACACCAGATGATCAACAGGCAGCCACTCGCTCATATCCGGGGGCAGCAGAAACCGCTGCCTCCGGTCCACCGGTCGAAATCCCTTAGCCACCCACCGATCCTTCAACCACCCAAAGATCAACTTCAGGAGGCGCGCGGTGATTTCGCAACAGGCTCTGAAGTGCATCTGCGGCGCTCATGATCATGTGGTCTTCCCTCGCCCAGACGGCGCTGCTCCGACCCTGGATCAGACCGGGGCGCCGCCGATCAGACCGTTGCGGGTGACCAGGGCGGCCAAATCCTGCTCATCCAGTCCGTCGGTGCCCTGAGGTCGGCGGGGCAGCACCATGTAGCGGGATTCCGCGCTCGCGTCCCACACCGTGATCTGCACGCCCGGCTCCAGATCAAAGCCGAACTCGGACAGTACGGCGCGAGGTTCGCGGACGACCCGGGAGCGGTAGGCCTCGCTCTTGTACCAAGTGGGTGAGGGCCCGAGCAGCGCTATCGGGTAGCAGGAGCACAGCGTGCACACGATCACGTTGTGCGCCTCGGCGGTGTTCTCGACGACCCTGAGCCGTTGTTCCTGCAGACCGCCGCCCATGGACAGGTCCACCTCGGCGAGGGCGGTGTTGGCGTCCTGGAGCAGCCGCGTACGGAATCCGTCGTCGAGCCAGGCGCGGGCGACCACCCGTGCCCCGTTGGCCGGCGAGGCTCGGGCGAGGAAGGCCTCGAGTGCCCGGTCGAGTTCGCTGGCGTCCAGCAGCCCGCGATCCTCGAGCAACGTCTCGACATGGCGTACCTGGGCGGCCAGGTGCGCGTCAGTTCCGTGATGGTCCCCGCTCATGATGCGGCTCGCTCCTTCTCGTCAGCCTCGACCGAGGTCAGGTGGGTCTCCCAGATGTCCACTGTCACCGTGTGCTCGCCCTCCTCGAACAGGTCACGTGCGGCAAAGCGCACCGTGTAGACCGGAAGCGGCTCGCACGGCAGGCCCCGTGACCGGTCATCCGGTAGCGGATGCAGCCCTTGAGACTCCACGATCGTGCCGATTGCCCCGCGGGCATAGCGGGGGAGCCGGGTGTGGTGCGGCGGGTCGGTACGGCTGGTTCGCACGCGTGACCCCGGAGGAAACCGGTCAGTCATGGTGGTGGTCCTCGCCGGCCGAGAGCTCTGCCGCGGAGACAACGCCCTTCTCGACGAGCAGGGTGCTTATCGCGTGCAGCCACTTCTCGTAGTACGAGGATTCGAGGTAGTGCTGGGGAGCCATCCGCTCGATCGCGTCGCGGAACTCGTCCAGGTTGTAGACGCCATTCCCGATCAGCGCGCGGTTCATGGCGAAGACATGTGCCTCCCAGTCGGAGTGGAAGGGCGGCTCTTCGGACTCCTGCTCGACCGCGCCGAAACCCTGCATCCCACCGACGTCGTTGACCCGGCTCACACGTCGCCCTCCAGACCTGATCACCTTGCCGCGGAGATTTCCGCCTGATTAGCTTCCCAGACAATCGACGACGGGGGTTCCATGAGGCACGCCGTACGACGTCTGCTGTGCCTCCTCGTCCTGGCACCGATCCTCGCGATCGGCCTGGCTGTCCCAGCCTCGGCCCATCCCGCGCAGGGCATCGGCGTGCTCGAACTGCCCCGATTGCCTGGTCCGCTGCGGATACCTGGTTTGCCCCTGTCATCACCCCCAGGTTCCAATGACTTCAGCTGCCGGCCCAGCGCGGCCAAGCCGTACCCGGTGGTACTCGTGCATGGAACGTTCGCAGACTCCTGGATCAGCTGGCAGTCATTGAGCCCGATGCTGGCCAACGACGGCTACTGCGTCTTCGCACTGGACTACGGTCGGCGAGGCACCGGTCCGATCGAGAACTCAGCTGCTCAGCTCGGCGATTTCGTCGACCGCGTCCTGGCAGCGACCGGAGCCGCCAAGGTCAGCCTCGTGGGGCACAGCCAGGGCGGCATGATGCCCCGTTACTACCTGCGTTTCCTCGAGGGCGCCGCCAAGGTCGACGAGCTGATCGGGCTGGCCCCCTCCAACCACGGCACCACCCAACCCCTGGCTCCGGTGACGGGCTTGTTCTGCACGGCATGCACCCAACAGCGAGCCGGATCAGCGTTCATCAGCAACCTCAATGCCGGCCACGAGGTCGAGGCTGGAGTCGACTACACGGTCGTGACCACCAGGTACGACGAGGTCGTGATACCGCACCGGAGCGGGTACCTGGCCGGCCCGACTGCGCAGGTCACCAACGTCACCGTGCAGACGCGGTGCCCGCTGGACCTCACCGATCACCTCGGGATCATCTACGACGCCCCTGCGTTGCGGTGGGTCCAGCACGCCCTGCTGACGGACGGACCGGCCAGCCCTACCTTCCAGCCGCACTGCCTCTGAGGTCTGCGCTGAGCACAACCGCTCAGCGGAATGTCGAGGCTCAGCAGCAGGTGGCGCGGCCCGGACGCTTCAGGTGACCTACGGCGGCGGCCCCCAATGCGGTTGGTCATCCTGGCCTTCGGTCACCTGTACGAGCCCACTTCCGTCGGCATTGACGATGAAGAGACTTTCGCCCGTGCCATCCGATCGAACGAAAACGATGTGCTCCCCGTCCGGGGACCAGCTCGGGGAGTAGCACCCGAAGTTCCCAGGTTCGACCGGCCCGCCGCACGCCGGGGTGATCGGCAGTTGTTGCGGCTCGCCACCGTCCACGCTCACGATCCAGATCGCCTTGTGCTCGCCCTCGGCGGTGGGGGCCACGAACAGGATCTGGTCACCCGTGGGGGACCAGCGACCGTTGTACCCCTCGTACTCGTCGAGGACCATGTCCGGCGGCGTCAACTGCATGAGCCCTGTGCCGTCGACGTTCGTCACGAAGATCCCGATCGGGCCCTCCATGTCGTCCCGCTGAAACACGAGTCGGCTTCCGTCGGGCGAGTAGTCGCCAGCAAAGTCCCCCATATCGGGAGCGGAGGTGATCCGCCTCAGGTCGCCGCCGTCGGCGGCATTGATCGAATAGATGCCATTCAGGCTCGGGTCGTCCACGCCGAAGCTTGCGCAGGTCAGCCGCGTGCCGTCGGGAGACCAGGGGCCGCAGTTAGTCTCCAGGGCCGGATCCGGCATCGGAAAGGTGCGGAGTTCACCGGTCTCGACATCGACGATATGCGCAGCCATTCCGTCGCCGCAGCAGAACAGCGAGATCTCGGTCCCGTCCGGCGACGAGCGGGCGCCATAGCCAAACTCCGGAAAAAGCTCCTCGACCTGGCTCCCGTCCGGATTCATGGTGTGGATCAGGGCTTCGTCCTCCGATGTGGTGGCGCGCTGGAACACGATCTGCCCGGTCAGTCCCGATAGGTCGACGGTGTCGGTCGCTTCAGGCGCCTCCGAGGTGGCCGGCGAGGAGTCGGCCGGGGAGTCGGCCGGGGGATCGGGCTCGGTGGCCGAGCAGGCCCCCACCAAGACAACAGCTGCGAAACAGATGAGCGCTCGTCTCATGTCGCCCCCCCGTGGCGGCGCAGCGTACGCGCCTCGCGCTGGCCCGGATACCCTTTCCAGGCCGTGGGCGGCACGCCTACGGCCGGTCGCCTTGGAGTTGGCATGGAGCGGATGAGCCTGCTGGACGCGTCCTTCTTGTACATCGAGAACGACGTGACACCGATGCACATCGGCGGGGTGGCAATCTTCGAGGGTCCGCCGCCGACGCACGACGAACTCGTGTCCCGATTCGCCGCCAAGCTGCACCTGGTGCCCAGATACCGACAGAAGGTCCGATTCCTCCCGCTGAACATCGGGCTGCCGATGTGGGTCGACGACCCGCACTTCAACATCGACTATCACCTACGCCGTACCGCGATCCCGAAGCCGGGCGGAACCGGTGAGTTGCGGAACTTCGTCGGCCGCCAGATGGCGCAGCACTTGGACCGAGCCCGACCGCTGTGGGAGATGTGGGCGGTCGAGGGACTGGAGGAGGGTCGCTGGGCGATCGTGTCCAAGGTCCATCACTGCATGGTCGACGGCGTTTCGAGCACCGACCTGATGGCTGTGCTCTTCGATGCCGACCCAACGCCGCCGCCGTTCCCGGACGTTGCCTGGCAGGCGCGGCCGGAACCCAGCGTGCTCGACGTGCTCGCCCAGTCCGTGGTTGGTGCGATCAGTCCGATCGAACAGCTACGAGTCGTCCTGCCCGCGCTGCGACACCCGGGCGAGGCGGTCCGGCTGGCGATGGAGACGCTGCGTTCCTTCGCGAGTGCCGGGGCACGACTCATGCCGCAGCGCGGCGAGTCCTCGCTCAATGGCGGCTTCGGCCCGCACCGACGATGGACCTCGGCCCATACGTCGTTGGCCGACATCAAGGCGATCCGCGCGGTGCTGGGCGGGACGGTCAACGACGTCGTGCTGTCGGCCATCACCAAGGGTTTCCGCGCGTTGCTGCTCAGCCGATCCGAAGATGTCGAGGGGCGGATCGTACGAACCCTGGTGCCGGTCTCGGTGCGGGCACAATCCGAGCGGGGGATATACAACAACCGGGTTTCCGCAGTCTTCGTCGATCTTCCGGTCGGCCTCGATGACCCGGTCGCTCGGCTGACCGAGATCCGCCGCCAGATGGACGGTGTCAAGGAGTCCAAGGATGCGATGGCCGGAGAACGGCTGGTCGACCTCGCCGGCTTCGGTCCGCCGATGTTGCTGGCCGCCGGTCAGCGGCTGGCCTCGTCACTGCCCCAGCGCAGCATCAACACCGCGACGACGAACGTCCCAGGACCGCAGCACCCCCTCTACTTCTCCGGGCGCCGGCTGCTCGAGTCCGCACCGCTGGTGCCACTGGCCGGCTCCATCCGGGTCGCGATCGGGATCTTCTCCTACGACGGCGGCGTGCACTTCGGAATCACCGGTGACTACGACACGGTGGCCGACATCGACGTGCTTGCCCACGGCATCGGAGACGGGATCGCGGAACTGCTCCAGTTGGCCGGCGGGCAGTCAGCCGCGAAGCCGGCCGTGAAGCCGGCCGCGAAATCGGCCGCGAAGCCGGCCGTGAAGGCGGCCGTGAAGAAGTCTGCCGCGAAGAAGTC
>JALZIX010000229.1 GCA_030860025.1 Actinomycetota bacterium | reverse complement strand
CCGTTCCTCGGCGGCGATGCACTACGTCGGCACCACGAGCTGTACCTGGACACGCTGGCGGCTCACGGCCGCAGCTTCCCCGACGAGGTGCCGATCGCCCGGGAGTACTCCGTGGGGCGTACCCGCGCCGAGGCAATCAGCGACGGTAGGGCCGGCATGCTGCGCAAATGGGAGGTCTACGCGGAGCATGGGCTGCAGGGCTCGCTGTCCGAGGGGGACAAGCGGCTGATCGACGACTTCGAGGTGATGGCCAAGGACACCTTCGTGCTCGGCGATCCCGCGGAGTGTGCGGACGAGATCCTGAAGTACGGCGAGAAGTACGGGATCACGCACATGAAGCTTCGGCTGCAGTACCCAGGAATGAGCCATGACAAGGTCATGGAACGGATCGCCCTGTCCGGCGACGTGGCAGCAAGGCTCGCGCAGTGAGGCTGGCCGGGATCGTGTCTTGCCGACATCGGCTCGGTGCGGAGTCCGCGCGCGCCCTGGCCGATGACCGAGAGCTCGTGGTGGCCCTGCAGGCCTCGGCTGACGTCCTCGTCTTCGAGCATGACTGCACCCATGGTGAGCACTGGAATCTGAACGCGATCAGCTACGCCGCCTACCTCGCCGAACACGCTGCGCCGCTGGGTGCGGTCGTTCGCGGCCTACCGCTCGGCGTCATGAATCCGGTCGAGTTGGCCGAGGCGCTGGCGACCTTGGACCATGCCTGGGCGGGGCGGTTCGGCGCCGGACTGGTCCTTGCCGCACCCGAGCAGTTCGCTGCACACGGCAAGGACCCAGATCAGGCCACGTCTCGCTTCGACGAGTCCCTGGTCATCTTGGAAAAGATGTGGTCCGGGCAGCCCTTCTCCGCCGACGGTCCGGCTTATCGCTTCGATGAGGTGCGGCCGACCCTGTTGCCCTACACCGCGGGTGGGCCGCCGGTCTCCTTGTCGGTGACCGATGTCAACGGGACAGTCTTTGCCGCCCAGCGAGGCCTGAACCTGCACCTCCCCGCCTCGGCAGCCGGCTCGGCTGAGGTATTGATCAGTTCCTATCAGCGGTCCGGCGGGACGGGTGAGGTGAGCGTCGAGGTGGTGCCTGGCGACCAAGTCGGGTCGACGGTGGCGGCGCTCGACCAATTGGGTGTGGCCCAAGCAGATCTGAGCCTGCCCGCAGCGCAGGAGGATCCGGATCCGGCGATGACCCTGGCGGAACTCCTTGCTGCGGCGAGCTGGGCGTTGGGTCGCTGAGGAGAGCCCATGGAGCTGCCACCGCTACCCCGCGACGTACGAGCCGGGAACGACGAGGACGTCGAGTTGGTGAACCGGCGCCTGTTCGCGGCCGGCGTTGGGGACGGCCACCCCGTCATCCCGCCGACCGCGGCCAGGGTCGAGGACATGCTGGGCGGTGCGGACCCGGGACGCAGCCTCGGCTTGCTCGCACCGCTGCGCCGCGAGGTCACCGTCGAGGACGTCGCGGTCTGTGCCGTGCTCGCCGGCTGTCCTCGCGAAGCCCTCCCGATCCTGACTGCCGCGGTGGGCGCGATTCAGGAGGAGCGGTTCAACCTGCTGGGGGTCACCACCACGACTGGGAGCGCGGGCGTCGGTGTCGTACTGCACGGCGCGGCGGTGACCTCGGTCGGTGCCAATGCCGGCGCCAACTGCCTGGGTCCGGGCAACCTCGCGAATGCCACGATCGGGCGAGCGCTGGCCACCGTGATCCGCGTCGTGGGTGCCGCTGTGCCGGGGAGCATCGATGTCGCCATCTGCGGGCAGCCGGCCAAGTACGGCCTCTGCTTCGCAGAGCTGCCCGGCATCACGGACTGGCCGGCGTTGCACGAGGAACGCGGCCTGCCACCAGACAGCCCAGCTGTGACTGTCCTCGGAGTGACCGGAACCCTCGAGGTGGTCGACGCGACCAGCCAGGACGTCAACGATCTGCTCGACACCCTGGCCGCCTCGTTCCTTCTTCCGGTGGGTAATTCCTCCGACGGCGCCACGGTGGGTTCGGGTGAACCGGTCGTCGTCATCCCGCCGGAGTGGGTCGGACGGCTGCGTGAGGCGGGTTGGACCAAGCAGTCCGTGCGAGAGCAACTCTGGGAGCGCGCCGTGCTTCCGCTCGACCGGCTGCGGGGAACAATGCGCGCGAGAGTCGACGAACGGGCTGAAGCCAGCGGCCAACTGCGGGTCGCCGAACAGCCCGATGACATCGTCCTGATCGTTGCCGGCGGCCCGGGCACCAAGGCCACGTTGCTTCCGCTCTGGCCTGGCGGATCAGCCTCGGTGACCGTTCCGGTTACCGGCTGAGCCGGTCGGTAGGGCGGTACTCAGCCACCCTCGACAGCCCGCCACCGTAGGGCTGGATCCGTGGTGCTCTGAATCACCAGCCCACGCGCGGCCAGTTCGAGTAGATGTGCGTGGGTTTCGCCAAGCGCGGACCGGCGCATCTGGCCGATCAGTCCTTCCCAGCCACGCTTCCAAGGCTGCCGGCAGGCCACTCCATGAGTGGTCAGGTCTGGCTCGGCCACCACCGTGTCGAGGATCTCGGTCAACCGCTGCTCGTGATGGAAGAGCAACTCCGCGACCCGGTCCTGGAGTTTGCCGATCGGCTCTACATGCGCGGGCAGGGCGAGGTCTACGTCCAGCTCACCGACCAGGCGCAGCGAGTCGAGATAGGCCTCCAGCGGATTCCCCAGCATGGAACCGAGCGTGTTGATGTTCGGTGAGATCTTGGCCAGCACATGATCGCCGGAGAACAGCACCTCCCGATCACGTTCGAGGAAGCAGACGTGGCCGTCGGTGTGCCCGGGGGTATGGATCGCGGTCAGTTCGAAACCGGGTACGTCCGACACGACCCGACCATGACTCAACTCGCGATCAGGTAGTCCGACCAGCATCGTGCCCATCGCGATTTCCCTGTGCTCGATCCACGAGTCGACGTCCTCCGGTTCGGCACCCATTGCACTGAGCCAACGCAGACCCCTGGTGATCCTGTCCTCGGCCTCTGCGGTGTCCGCGGCGAGCATGTGTCGATCTGCCGGATGCAGGGCGACCCAGGCCCCCGATTCCGCGCGTACGCGGGGCGCGAGTCCGAAGTGGTCCGGGTGGGCATGTGTGACGAGCACCCCGCGGATGTCCTGGACCGACGCGCCCATCGTGGCTAGCCCGTCGCGGAGGGAGGTCCATGACTCGTCGTCGTTCCAGCCGGCATCGATGAGGACCAGGCCGCCTGGAATCTCGAGCGCGTACGGAATCACGTACCGCAGCGTGCTGCCGGCCAGCGGTACAGGTAGCGACCAAATTCCCTGACCGACGTCGGTGGTTGGCGGTACCGGAATGTGCGCAGGGACCGCCGGGGACTGCCTCATCGTCGCCATACCTACCACATCGTCGGCCGATTGACCGTTGACAGTTCCTGCGTGCGGCAAGATAGTAGACGATATAGCATTTCTCCACAGCATTTTTCTCCTAGCCGGTGGGCAGGTCCACGGAGGGTATTGATGAGGTCCTTTGACGTGAAGAAGTCTCGGCTCGGTCGACTGGTGGCGTGCGTCGCCGTGGTCATCCTGTTAGCCGCTGGCTGTGGAGGTGGCGGTGGCTCCTCCGACGACGGCGGCGGCGGCGGTGAGCCCTCTGCTGATCAGACGTTGCGGGTCGGCATGGGCTTCGTCTCGTCAAACCTCGACCCGATCAGCACGACCGCGATCACGGACTACACCTATCTCCGGCTGATCTACGACACCCTGGTCAGCGTCGACAGCGGATCGCCGGAGCCGTGGGCGGCCGAATCCTTCGAGGCCCTCGACCCCCAGCACTGGCGGTTCGTCCTGAAGGAGGGCATCACCTTCTCCAATGGCGAGCCGCTGGATGCCGAAGCTGTCCGTTACACGTTCCAGCGGGCGCTCGACGACCCGGCAACTCCGTGGCGGGTGCGGATCTCAGCGGTCGAGCGGATGGAGGTCGTCGACGATCTCACCATCGACTTCTTCCTGAGCTCCCCGGTCGGGAACTTCCCGACCCGCACCTCGGTCGTGTGGCTGGTGCCGCCGGTCTACGGTGCGACGCCAGATGCGCTGGTGACGGAGCCGATCGGCACCGGCCCCTTCACGGTCTCGGACTTCTCTCCCGGAGAGAAACTGACCCTCAGCGGAAACCCTGACTACTGGGGCAACCCGCCGGAGCTGGAGACGGTGGAGTTCACCGCGATCCCTGAGGAGTCGACGCGTGCCTCGGCCCTGTCGGCCGGTGACATCGACGTGGCGCACCGGATTCTGCCGGACTTTGTGGACCAGATCGAAAGCGCTGGTGCAGCTGTCGTTTCGGTGCCCTCGGCGCTCAGCGCGAACATCTTCTTCCAGTCGTCGGTGGCTGACTCGCCGCTGGCCGACGTCCGGGTTCGCCAGGCGATCGACTACGCGATCGACAAGGAGGCGCTGACCGACGCCGTAACCCAGGGATACGGCGGTCCGCTGCACGGACAGATCGTCGGCGAGGACTCCGTGGGGTTCAACGACGACCTCGAGCAGCGCCCATACGACCCCGACATGGCGCGCGAGTTGCTCGAGGAGGCAGGTTACGGCGACGGAGTGGAGATCGCCTTCGACTATCCCCTCGGTCGCTACTTCCGCGACAAGGAGACTGCTGAAGCGGTCTCGGCCTACCTCGGGGAAGTGGGGATCACGGTCACGCAGAACCCGATGGAGGGTGGCGCGTGGCTGGATCGGCTCTACACCGGGTCGTGGGGACCGTTGAACTACTGGTCCATCCAGGATGCGCCCGCCTACGACGTGTCGTGGACGTTGGAGATCTTCCTGTCCAACAACATCCGCAAGATCACGAATGATCCTGAGTTCGACGCGATGCTGGCCGAGAGCTTCACGATCACCGACCAGGATGAGCGCGACGAGTTCCTGCAGGAAGTCTCGGCGTACGTCTTCGAGCAGACGTTCTTCGTCACCTTCCACCACGATCCCGGGATCTACGCGGTCAGTCCGAACGTCGAGGGCATCGAGTTCCTGCCCTCCACGTACATCAACCTCTTCGACACCCAGATGGTCGACTGAGTCGGCGGATGACCCGCGCAGCGACGCCGGAGAGCACTGCGGTCGACGAGGAGGAGCCGGACTCAGCGCGTCCGGGGCGCGGCAGCGTGCTGCTGCGCTCCCTGGGGCGGCGGCTGGTCCGGACCCTCCTCGTCATCTGGGGCGCCATCACGGCGATCTTCTTCCTGCAGAAGCTCAGTGGGGACCCGGTCCGGCTGATGCTTCCTGATCTGGCCACGCAGGAACAGATCGACGCCGTGACGGCGGACCTCGGATTGGACCAGCCGGTGATCGTGCAGTACGGCAGGTTCCTGCTGCGGTTCGTTCAGGGGGACTTCGGGACCTCGTACAAGCAGCGTCGCCCGGTGACCGAGATCGTGCTCGAGCGGTTACCGGCGACCTTGGAGTTGACGCTGGCAGCCACGGTCATCGCCTTGGTGGTCGGGACCCTCATGGGTACCTACGCTGCGACGCTGCGCCGGCGCCTCGGGGACAAGTTCGTCGGGGTCCTTGCCCTGCTCGGACAGTCGGTTCCCACTTTCTGGCTGGGCATCGTCGCGATCCTGATCTTCGCGGTGTATCTGCAATGGTTCCCGGCATCGGGGCGCGGCGGGCTCGAGCACCTGGTGCTTCCCGCCTGCACGCTGGCCGCCTTCTCGGTGGCCAAGACCACGCGGATCGCCCGGGCCAGCATGATCGAGTCGCTGTCCAGTGACTACGTCCAGACCGCCCGCGCCAAAGGGTTGAGCCCGGGCCGGGTCATCGGCATCCACGCCTTGAAGAACAGCTCCATCTCGATCGTCACCGTCACTGCCTTCATGTTCTCCACGCTCATGGGTGGCGCGCTGGTGACGGAGGTCGTATTCGCCTGGCCGGGCATCGGGCAACTCATGGTCCAGGGCGTGCTGAGCAGGGACTTCCCGGTCGTCCAGGGTGCGGTCTTTGTGGTGTCGCTGATCGTCGTTCTCACCTACATGCTGCTCGACATCATCTACACCTTCCTCGACCCTCGGCTGCGCAAGGGCTGACATGACGACCCTCGACGGACGATCGGAACTGGCCGCAGAAGGCGGTGCACTGCACGCTGATCCCCTCGACGTCGCCGCTCAGGACACCGGCACGTACCACCTGCCGTGGTGGCGACGCGCGGGCAGCCTGCAGATAAGCCTGGGCCTGCTTCTCACGGTGCCGATCGTGGTCCTCGCCATCGGTGCGCCGTGGCTGGCGCCGCATCCACCGGGCGGCGTGGATCTCATCGCCCGGCTGCTGCCTCCGGCCTGGGCGGAGGGGGGATCGTCGGAGCACCTCTTGGGCACCGACAATCTGGGCCGGGACATCCTGAGCCGGGTCATATATGGCGCCCGGATTTCCCTCATCGTGGGCACCGTCGCAACGATCGCCTCCGGACTGATCGGCGTCGCGATCGGACTTGTGGCGGGGTACGTGCGTGGCTGGTTCGACTCGATCGTCATGGGTCTGGCCGAGGTCCAGCAGTCCTTCCCGTTCCTGGCGCTGGCCATCGTGCTCGGCGCGGTTCTGGGTCGTGGACTAGGAAACATCCTCATCGTCCTCACCATCGGTGGGTGGATCCTGTTCGCGCGGGTGGTCCGTGGCGAGGCGATGGCCATGGCACAGCGTCAGTTCATCGATGGGGCAAGGGCCTTGGGCGCAGGCAATCTGCGGGTAATGCTGCGCCACATCCTGCCCAATGTCAGGTCGTCGATCATCATCATCCTCACCTTCAACTTCGCTTGGTTCATCATTGCCGAGGCGTCGCTGTCGTTCCTCGGGCTCGGTGTGGATCCGGATACGCCCTCCTGGGGGCAGATGCTCAGCGATTCGCGCAACTACCTGAGTACTGCATGGTGGTTCCCGGCCTTTCCCGGTATTGCCCTGGTGTCGCTGGTGCTCGGCGTGAACCTGCTCGGCGATGGCCTACAGGACCGTTGGGACCCGTACTTGAAGTGAGAACTCGGTGACCGAAGGGGCTCCTACCCGCATCAGGGAGTGGACGGTGCGCCCTGGTCTGTTGGACGCGGTCATGTTCGCCGGTGCGATGTGGGAGTTCCAGCGGTTGCACTTCGACCACGACTGGGCTCGCCAGGAAGGTCTGGAGCGGGCGATCGTCCAAGGGCCACTCCTGGGCAACTACCTCACGCGCACGGTCGACGAGCAGTTGGCCGGCGCCTACGAACTGGACCAGATCACCTGGCGCAATCAGGCAATCGTCCCGGTCGACGAAGCCCTCAGCTGCGGCGGCACCCTGTACGTTCCGGCTACTGGCGCTCCGACAGCGGACCTTTGGATCACCAACGAGGCAGGCACGACCGTCATCTCGGGGTCGGCGGTACTGCGGCCGGCAGGTGACACGACGGCCGGTGACTCAACGGCATGAGCACCGTATTGGTCGTTGGCGGGACGGGGCCGACCGGCTTCGCGCTGGTGGAAAGACTGCTTGCCCGGGGTGACCGAGTCACGATCCTGCACACCGGCGCGCACGAGGTCCCCTTCAGTGGACCCGTCGAACACCTGCATACCGACCCGAACAAGCTGGATGACCTGACGCAGGCGCTGAAATCCCGCGTCTTCGACAGCGCCATCAGCACCTCGGGGAAGCTTCGGCATGTCGTCCGGACGCTGGACGGGGCGGTCGGCAGGCTGATCGCCGTGACCGGACTGCCTGCCTATGCAGGCTGGTTGGTCACACCCGGAGAGGCGGGGTATCCGGTGCCTCTGCGGGAGGACGATCCGCCGATCCGCGA
>JALZIX010000223.1 GCA_030860025.1 Actinomycetota bacterium | reverse complement strand
GAACGCAACGCCGGGGGCGTCTTCACCGGTTCCGAACTGGCCGAGTCCTTGCAGGTCGGTGGCCGGCTGGACCAGGCCCTGGCCGCCATCGAGAACCCTGCCGATACCGACGGGTCGAGCGCAGCCCCCGAGCCGGTGACGCTGGCCATTGATCCCGCGCTGCTGGAGGAGGTGCAGATCCTGGCCACCGGTGACTATCAGGAGCTCGTCGCCGGCCAGCAGCAGACCTCGTCGGCTGCGAGCGCGGAGGCGGCGAACTGGTTGACCCGATTGCGCGCCTTGACCGCCGCCCTTCCCGTCGTGCCCCTGCCCTACGCCGATCCGGATCTGGCCGCCCTGATCTCGCGTGGCGAACGGCCGGCCGTCGAACGGCTGTTGCCAGATGGGCCTTCTGGTGGCCTGATCCAGGAGATTCTTGGTGTCACGCCGGTCCAGTCGATCGCCTGGCCGCCGGATGGCAGCGCCGCCAACCCCGCTGTGGTGGGCACCTTGGTCGAGAACGGCGTCAGCCAGGTGGTCGCCGATGACCGGTTGACCTTTCTCCCCGGACCGGATCAGGAAACCCTCGAGCCGGTCGGCACGATCCAGACGCAATCCGGACCGGTCACGGCGCTGGTCGGCGACCACGTCCTCAGTGGACTGTTGCAGGCCGACGTGACCGAGCTGGGCGCACAAGCGATCACCCAGCAACGTTTCCTCGCCGAGCTGGTGGTCACCGCCGCCGAGGGCGCGACACCGCCCGGTCGACTCCTGCTGACTCCGCGGCGTGACTTCGACCCGGTGACGGCGGAGGTGCTCATGGCCACCGCGGCCAGACAGCAGTGGCTGGGCACCGAGCTGGCTGTCGAGCTGGAAGCTGCGGCATCCCGGCCGGTGGCTCGTACGGTCCTTTCTCCGGCACCTGAGTCCAGGGCCATCCCGGAATCGCAGCTGTCGGCGCTGATCGGTGCCATGCGAGCACGCGACGACTTCGCCAGCGCGATGACTGACCCGGACACCGACCTGCTCGCTCTGGATCGCGCCCTCGCCCGAGCGGCCACCAGCAACCGGGGGCCCGACCCGGCACTCGGCGAAGCTGCGGTGCGTGACGTCGTCGCCGCGGTCGGCGCCCTGGCGGGGTCGGTCGGTATCGTCGCGCCGGCCAACGGCACGTACAGCCTGGCCTCGGCCGATGCGCCACTGGTGCTGACCGTCTTCAACAACAACCCGTTCACCGTCGAGGTGACTGTGCGGCTGGCACCGCGGGGGGCGCCGGGAGTCACCACGACCAACGTCGTGCAGGTACTGCCAGAGCAGACCCGCACCACGATCCCGGTGCCGGCGAACGTGCAACGCTCCGGGAGCTTCACGATGATCGCCAGCATCAGCTCGCCCTCCGGTAGCCCGCTCGGCACGCCGGTCCAGCTTCGGGTGCAGAGCACGGCGTACGGGCCGGTCGCGCTGGCGATCACGTTCGGCGCGGCGGCCCTGTTGGTCCTGCTCTTCGCCCGGCGATCGGTCAAGTACTGGCGTGGCCGCCGTCGGCGCCTCCCCGATCCGGTAACCGGTCGACGTGCTGCCGGAGCGCAACGGGACGGCCCGGACGGCCCGATCGCCGAACCCCTACTGGTCGAACCGCCCCGGCGGAGCCCGGTATGACCCACCCTGTCGAGCCGGAACGGACCCGCCTGATGCCGGCCGTACCCGCGGCTCTTCCACCGGTGCCGAGGTCCGCACCACCGTCCGACGCATCTCCGGTACGGCCACCCGACGCATCGCCGGTACGGCCACCCGACGCATTCCCCGGACAGCCACCCGACGCAACTCCCGTACGGCCGCCCCCCGCGGCGCCCGCCCAACCGGCCGCCGCAGCTGCGGACCCGATCCCGATCTATCCGCCGCCGGTGCCGCCACCCCGGCCGCTGCGGTCCTGGCAGGTCGAGGCGCCAGAGACGTTGCCCGGGGAATCGCTGACCACCTACGTCCCGGCACCTGCCGACGAGCGGGAACCGGCGAGCACCGGGGGCTCCCGGCTGCTCCGGGCCACCGGAACGATGGCGGTGGCCACGGCCGTCTCCCGGGTCACCGGGGGCCTCAAGGCAGCCGTGCTCTCGGCCGCGATCGGCATCGGTTTGGTCGGGGACGCGTACACCACCGCCAACTACCTGCCCAACATCGTCTACGAGCTGCTCATCGGCGGCATCCTGACCTCGGTCGTCGTGCCGTTGCTCGTGCGCGCACAGGAAAGCGATGAGGACGG
>JALZIX010000191.1 GCA_030860025.1 Actinomycetota bacterium | reverse complement strand
ACCCAGCAGGAACGGGAGGACGAAGTAGCCGTACTCGCGCTTCGCCTCGGGCACGTAGATCTCGAAGGTGTGCCGGAAGCCGAAGATCCTGGTGACCCTCGTTCGTTCCCACAGCAAGGAGTCGAACGGCGAGAGCACAGCGGCGGCGCGCACGGGCTTGGTGCTGGCCCCCGGGTGGAGATAGGCGGTTGCCGGCCAACCTTCGGGCCGGCATTCCGTGAGTTCTCCTGCCGCGACCAGCTCCCGCAGCCGCGACCTGGTCTCGCCAGCCGACATCCGGAAGTAGTCGGCGACGTCTTTGGCGTTGGCCACACCGAGCGCTGCCATAGCCCGTCGGACGAGCTCACGTTGACCGTCTTCGCTGTCCAGCCCGGGTGCGCCGAGGACCGATTTCGGGATGACCCGCTCAGCCAGGTCGTAGGCCGGGCTGAAGCCGTTTCGCCACGCGACGGCCAGTTTTCCGGACGAGTAGAGGTATTCCAGCATCGTCTTGCCGTCCGAACCCCGATCCCAGAGCACCGTCGCCGCGGCGTAGCCGGTGTGTTTGGGGCGGCGGGCCGGGTCGAGGAGTTGGGTGAAGGTCAGCGGGCCGCGTTCGGCAACCTCGGTGTAGACCTGCTCCGCGAATCCGGGTCGCTCGACCTGGACTCTCGCCAGAAACCTCGACCATTGGGGATGGTTCGCCTGCTGAGCCATTCGCCACCGCAGCGCCGGGTAGAGCGACATGTCGACGAGGGAGGAGGCATGTCCCCAGTACTCGTAGGCTGCGCGCTCCCGGTAGGTCAGCCGGTCGAGAAGATCGGTCGGGTACGGACCCAACCGCGAGAATGCGGCCAGGTAGTGCGCGCGGGCCAGGACATTGACCGCGTCGATCTGGAACGCGCCGACCCGCGCCAAGACGCGACGCAAGTGACCCAGGTTCGGCCGCGTTGGCCGTGGGCGGTCGAACCCCTGCGCGTTCACCGCGATCCGCCGGACGTCCTCGACGCTCAGGTCACTCGGGGTTGCGGTCATCTCAGTTCAGGCGGAGTTCGGCGGCCGCCCGTTCCTGGTCACTCGCGTGCTTGAGGACGACGCCCAGCGTGGACTTCACAGCCGCCTCGTCCAAAGTGGACAGTCCCAGAGCCAGCAGGGTGCGCGCCCAATCCAGGGTCTCAGCGATCGAGGGCGGCTTCTTCAGTTCGAGGGCCCGCAGCGCGCGGATCGTACGGACGAGCTGCTCGGCGAGTTTCGGCGCGAGGTCTGGAACCCTGGACTGCACGATCTCTCGCTCGCGCTCGGCGGACGGGTAGTCAAGCGCAAGGTAGAGACAACGTCGCTTGAGCGCCTCCGACAACTCGCGGGTCGCATTGGAGGTCAGTACGACCAGCGGACGCCGCCTCGCCACAATGGTGCCCAGTTCCGGGACGGTGACCTGGAAGTCGCTGAGGACTTCGAGCAGCAAGCCCTCCACCTCCACGTCGGCCTTGTCGGTCTCGTCGATGAGAAGGACGGTGGGGCCGGTACGCCGGATCGCGGTCAACAACGGCCGGGCGAGCAGAAACTCGTCGGTGAAGATGTCGTCGTGGACCTCGTCCCACGACTCACCCGCTGCAGTGGCTGCGCTCACTTGAATCCGCAACAGCTGCTTTTTGTAGTTCCACTCGTAGAGAGCGCGGGCTTCGTCGAGGCCCTCGTAGCACTGGAGCCGGATCAACTCCGCATCCGTCGCGGTCGCCAACGCCTTGGCCAGTTCGGTCTTGCCGACTCCCGCTGGGCCCTCGACCAGCAACGGCTTGGCGAGCTGATCGGCCAAGAACACGGTGGTCGCGATGGCGTCATCGGCCAGATAGCCGGCTTCGGCCAAGCGCTTCGCTACGTCAGCGACGGACCCGAACTGCGGGATGTGCTGTGCCATTCTCAGAACCCTACGGCGCGGCCCGGCACGCTCCCGAACCGACAACGGACCGGCCCGTGACATCTGTCACCACACATCGTGCAAGCTGGAGGCCACCAAATCGACACGACGCCGTCCCGTGGAGGTTCACCGGTCGCACGCTTCCCCGCGCGATGAGCATGCGGCCTCAATCCGGGACCGAGCAGACGAAGACCGCCGATTGCCTGTGCCCGGCCGCCGGTTCATGGCGTTAACCCTCGGGTTTAGTACCGCGTCAGAGCCAGACTCAGTCGTCATCTCCTGAGTCGTGTTCCCGAGCTTCGTTGAGGGTTTTCCAGCCTTGCCAGAGGATGATCGGGAGCATTGCGAGGGCTGCGATCGGGTCGGCCCACCACCACCCGGCGATCGCATACAGGCCGACACCGAGCAGTAGGGCGAGGGACAGGTAGGAACAGACCCAGGTCTCCTTGGAGTCCGCGACCAGGGCGCGGCTGCCCATCTCGTGCCCGGTGCGCTGTTTGGCGTAGGCCAGTGCGGGCATGATCGTCAATGACAGGACGGCCAATGCGATGCCGACCGGTGAGGTCAGGGGTTCCTCGCGCTGAATGAAGGCGCTGACGGCGTCGACCGTGATGTAGGCCGCCAGCAGGAAGAACGTGACGGCGACGATGTAGAGGGCACGTCTCTCTGCAGCCGATTCCTCTCCGACCTCGGCGTGCGGTCCAGCGACGCGCAGCCTCCACAGGAGTCCAACCGCGCTGATGACCTCCACTCCGGAGTCGACACCGAAGCCAAC
>JALZIX010000166.1 GCA_030860025.1 Actinomycetota bacterium | reverse complement strand
CGTCTATCCGGAGGAGCACGTAGTCACGTTTCAACTCTGCCTGGCGGGCCTCATCGCGGTCTCGTGGGTCGGTTACGCGTTCCGCTGGCGACGGCGTCGCCAAGCCGCTGCAAAGCTGACCATGCAGCGTTCAGCGCTTTGACGCTCGCAACGGCCTGGGCAACGCCTTGATCCCGCGGTAAGCGACGCCTCCGGCCAGCAGCCAGGGGCCGACAACGATGACTGCATCGAGCGGCTGATGCACCAGGTCAGCGCGCTTGCGGCGGACTCGCGAGGAGACGCCATGCCGTTTGAACTCACTGAGCACTCCGGTCTCGGTGATGGGGTTGTCCGGGCGTAATCCGCACCGACGACACCATCGCTCGCATGCCAAAAAGCCTCCTCCGGCGCAAGGGTCAGTAGTTCCGCCGCGATGCCGGGTAACGCGAAGCGGGCGGCGACGGAGCGCTGGTCAGATCGGGCAGAAGACCAGAGTGCCGTTGTGGCCGCCGAAGGCGAACGAGTTCGATAGCGCCGGTGCCGGCTCCCAGGGTCGCGGTTCGAGCACCACGTCGATGTCGAGGTCTGCGTCGAGTTCGGTGACATGCATCGTCGGCGGGATTTCGCGGTTGCGGAAGGTCAGAGCCAGGGCCACTGCCTCGACCGCGCCGGCCGCGCCAAGGGAGTGCCCGGTGACGCCCTTGATCGAGGTGACCGCCGGGCGGTTGCCGCCGAAGACCTCCTTGACGGCGATGGCTTCGGCCGCGTCGTTGAGTTGCGTCGAGGTGCCATGGGCGTTGACGTGAGTGACCTCCTCCGCCTCGACCCCGGCATCCTCCAGCGCGGCCTTCATGCATGCGATGGCGCCGGCGCCATTCGGTGAGGGCGCGGTGATGTGGTGAGCATCCGCAGTCGACCCGGTGCCGGCGATCTCGGCGTAGATGGTGGCCCCGCGAGCCCTGGCGGCCTCGTACTCCTCCAGCACGAGCACGGCGCCCGCCTCCGCGGAGCAGAACCCGTCTCTCCCGACGTCGAAAGGACGAGAGACCCCGGTCGGCGAGAGCGCTTTCATGTTCTGGAAACCGTTGCTCATCACCGGGGTCTGGCAGGATTCACTGCCACCGGCAAGGACCACATCGGCTCGTCCGGAGGCGATCAATCGGGCGCCATGGCCGACTGCGTGCGTTCCGGCCGCGCAGGCCGTGGTGATCGTCTCCACCGGCCCGGTGAAGCCACTGCGGATGGACACGTTGGCCGAGGCGGCGTTGGGCATGACCATCGGGACGACAAGTGGCGAGACGTACTTCTCGCCCTTGGTCATCAGCACCTCGGCGTTGTGCTCCCAGGCGTACGCGCCGCCGATCCCGGTCCCCATCATCACGCCGCAGCGGTACGGGTCGTACGGCGAGTCCTCCTCGATCCCCGCGTCCCTGCGGGCGAGGGCAGCCGCGGCAATCGCGAGTTGGGCGAAGCGTTCGATCCGGCGTACCTCGACGTGCTTCAGGCCCCACTCGGCCGGGTCGAAGTCGGTGATCCGCCGGTTGGTCTCGGGCTGGACAGGTGTGGACAATCCCGCCCAGAACGCCTCCGCACCGATTCCGCAAGGGGCCACCACGCCCACCCCAGTGATGACGACTCGGCGTCCATCGCGTGCCTCGATCATGATCGATCCCCCTGCTCGCGTGCGCTGCGTCTGATCAAGCCGATCAGGACCAATTTTGTCACGATCTCCCGGATCGGCCGTCCGGAGCGGTCGAAGACCTAGGCTGCCACGGCATGGCGATCGAAATAGGGCTGAGTGCATCCTCGTCCTTCACCGTCGGCGACGCCGACACCGCTGCCGCCCTGGGCAGCGGCGACGTACCCGTACTCGCTACCCCCCGGCTGGTCGCCTGGTCCGAGGCGGTGACCGTACGAGCGCTCGGCGGGCATCTCGCCGACGATGTGACGAGCGTCGGGACTCGGGTCGAACTCGACCACCTGGCCGCGACCGCCGTTGGCACCGACGTCACCGTGGACGTGGTCCTGTCCGCAGTTGAGGGGCGCAGCGTGCGCTTCGACGTACACGCCTGGCAGGACCAGAACGTCACCATCGGGCGCGGCGTCGTCTGTCGCGCGCTCGTGGATCGCGAGCGGTTCCTCGGGCGTTTGCGCGGAGCCGACTGACTCGGATCGGTACGCTCCTCCCGTCCGTCAGCGCCCGTAGCTCAGTGGATAGAGCAGGTGCCTTCTAAGCACTTGGTCGAGGGTTCGACCCCCTCCGGGCGCGCTCGCCCCCGCGGATCGCCTGTCACACTCTTTGGGAGGGTCGAGCCGAGCGACACCGGGAGTCGACCCCCTCGTGCCTATGTGGACGGTCATCGACGTACGCACGGGCCAGGTCGAGACCACTTCAGCCGATCGCATCGAGGACGACGGCAACGGCTGGTCCTGGTGGCTGGTGGTCGTGATCGTCAACACGCCGAGGTGGTCATGCGTCCGGCGGCTAGCTACCGCCGATCTGCTCGGCATGCCCCGCGAGGTCGGTCCGCACTGATGGGTTTCTGGGCATGTCCCGCGGAAACGCCTGCTCGGCGGCCGGGCATGGATCGGTGACCTTCGGGCTGGCCGAATTGCAGCCCCGCGACTTCCCCAGAGCCGCTAACGGGTTGAGGCGGATCCGCGAGGGGGAGTTCAATGCCGGACGTGTCCTGTGCGCAACGGGTTGTCGTGTTCTTCTCGCTCGTCCTATTAGTCCCGAGTTGCGGCTCCGCATCGGACCAGACCGAGGGCAACTCAGCAAGCGACTCGTCGGCTACCCCATCCGAGGCGGCTATCGATCCTGACTTGGTCGGCGAGTGGCAGCGATTTCAGGAATGCCAAGAATTGGTCGATGCCCTCACGGCGGCCGGACTCGAGAGTGCCGTGCTGGAGAGCATTGCCGGCGACGGCTGGATCCCCGGCGTTTCGAGCCCGGAGCAGATCCAGGACCCCACTCAACCCTGCCTAGGTGCGGTAGGCAGGATTCATTCCCACTTCTTCACTGCCGATGGCGAGTTCGGCTCACGTGATGCGAACGGTCGACAGGTGGATGATGGTCATTACCAGATCATCGACGAGGGCACGATGATGATCGGCACGGTGACCTTTCATTACACGATCACCAACAACGACACGATCGCCTTTGAGCCCGTGATCCCTGACTGCGCACCGACGTGTTTCGAGGCTCAGTGGAGCGTGGCCGTCGCATATCCGGGCTACACGTGGACCCGAGTCAGTTGACCCCTGAACCCATCAGAGGCCGTAGGTCTCCAGCAGGCGGAGCCACACCTCGCTGATCGTCGGGTAGGACGGCACTGCGTGCCACAGCCGGTCCACGGTGATCTCCCCGACGATGGCGACGGTGGCCGAGTGCAGCAACTCCTGGATCCCTGGTCCGGCGAAGGTTGCTCCAACGAGCCTCCTGGTGTCCTCGTCCACGACGATCTTGGCGGTGCCGGTGTAGCCGTCTGCGTACAGCGATCCACCGGCGGTGTCGCCCATCTCGTAGGTGACCGATCTGACGTTCACGCCGTTGTTGCGGGCCTCCTCCTCGGTCAGCCCGACGAAGGCCACGGTGGGATTACTGAAGATCACCCCGGGCGTGGCTCGATGGTCAGCGGTAGCCGACCCGAGTTCCCACGGGCTCGAGTCCACATGCCCACCACGGGCCCGCGCGGCGATCGCTGAACCGCAGGCGCGTGCCTGGTACTTGCCCATGTGCGTCAACAGGCGCCGCCCGTTCACATCACCCGTTGCGTACAACCAGCCTTCCGCGATCGCGGTGACTCGGCAGGTGTCGTCCACCTCGAGGGTTTCCCCGGGGGTGAGGCCGACGGTCTCTAGACCCAGATCAGCGGTATTCGACGTGCGCCCGGTCGCCACGAGGACCTGATCGCCTTCAACGGTCTCGTCCCCCAGGAACACGGTGACGACCTCGCCGTTGCGAGTCACCTTGTCGACGCCCACCCTGGTTCGGACGTCGACGCCCAAGTCGTGCAAACCCTGGGCGACCAAATCGCTGGCGAACGGCTCCACGGTCTTCAGTAACCGATCGCCGCGCACCAGGAGGACTACCTCGGAGCCCAGGGCCCGCCATGCGGTGGCCATCTCGACACCGACGACGCCGCCGCCGATGACGATCAGGCGACGCGGAGGCGCCTGGGCGGAAGTGGCTTCACGACTGGTCCACGGCCGAGCCTGCGCCAGTCCCTCGATGGGAGGCACCATCGCGTGCGATCCGGTCGAGGCAACCACGGCATGCCGTGCGGTCAGGGTGGTCACGCCGCCGTCCTTTCCCTGCACATCGACGCGCTTGGGACCGGCCAGTCGCCCGATCCCGCGGAAGAGCGAGATGCCCGCGCCCGCTACCCAGTTCGCCTGGCCCTCGTCGGACCAGTCGGAGGCGAACCGGTTGCGGCGCTCCAGGGTCTTGGCAGCGTCCTGGGTGCCGGTGACGGCCTCGGCGGCCCCCGGTACGGCTCGCGCCTCCGAGAGGATCTCGGTACCGCGAAGCAGTGCCTTGCTTGGCATGCACGCCCAGTAAGAGCATTCCCCACCGATGAGTTCGGATTCGACGAGTGCCGCGGTCAGTCCGGCTTTCACGACGCGGTCAGCAGCGTTTTCGCCGACGGCACCGGCCCCGATCACGATGACGTCGTACTGTTGCGGTTCGCTCACGGACACTCCCCTTACGACTGCGCTGGAATGATGCACCGGGCCTTGCCCTGCGATCATGCACGGATCATTGACGCCGCGACCCGATCGCGGTGGCAAGGCAGGAGGGGGTGCGGTCAGCGAAATGTCACCGGGTGAGTACAGCGAAGCCCTCGGCAGCTTCGCGAGTGGGGTCACGGTACTCACCCTGCGCCAAGATCTGGATGACATCGGTACGACAGTGAGCGCGTTCATGGCGGTGTCGGCGCAGCCACCGCTGGTGGCCATCGGGCTGACCGCGCGCTCCTATGTGGTCGAGGCTTTGGAGCTGACCAACTCGTGCGCGATCACGATCCTGGCCGCCAAGCACTCGGTGCTGGCCAGCAGGTTTGCAGCGGCAGGTCGGCCAAGCGCTCGACTGCTGCTCGATGACGTGCCGCATGAGCGGGCCGCGCACAGCAAGGCGCTGGTGGTGAGCGAGGGCATAGCGGCGTTGGACTGCGAGGTGGAATCGAGCGTCGTAGCCGGCGACCACCTCCTCGTTGTACTGCGAATTGTCGAGGTCATCTATGTGGCCCTGGATCGCCCGCCATTGATCAGGTTTAGGAGCAGATATCGCCGAGAACTATGACTCCAACGACCGGTCGCGGGTCTAACCTCGAACGTAGAAGGACCGGGCGGAGGCCCGCAGCTTCGGGAGACGCGATGGAGGGTCATCGGGGAGCCGCAACCCGGCTCTCGGCCGCGTTGTGCACCGTCCTGGGGGTCACCGAACTCCCGATTCGATTAGTGGTCTGGGACGGCTCCGCGGCCGGACCGGCTGATGCGCCACGGATGGTTCTGCGTTCCCGACGTGCCCTGCGCCGCCTGTTGTGGGCACCGGGGGAACTCGGGCTGGGCCGCGCCTACGTGTCAGGCGACCTGGAGATCGACGGGGACATCTATGCGCTACTTGGGGCGCTGCAGTCGACCCCCCGACTGACCGAGCCCACGCCTCTGAGGCTGAGCCAGCGTGGGCGCCTGCTCGTGACGGCCGCGCGGCTAGGAGCAGTCGGTCCGAACCCGGCGCCGCCGCCGGAGGAGGTCAGGCTCGTGGGCAGGCAACACGACCAACGCCGAGACCGC
>JALZIX010000152.1 GCA_030860025.1 Actinomycetota bacterium | reverse complement strand
GAGGAGTGCAGCCACGGCGGTCAGGAGTTCCCTCCTCTCCCTGAATCAGGGCGCCTGACTCGAATGATTCGACTCAGGCCACCCTGAGTCACACCCAGAGATGGCGACAGCATCAGAAGAGGAAATATCGCTGGGCCATGGGTAGTTCGGCGGCCGGTTCGGGGTCCCAGACCTCGCCGTCGATGGACACGGTGAAGGTGTCCGGGTCGACGCGGATGTCCGGAAGGGCGGTGTTCTCCGGCAGATCCGACTTGCCGAGGGACCGTACGTCGGCGACCCGCACAAGCTTCCGCCGTACCGCAAGCCGATCCGGCAATCCGGCCTCCAGCGCCACCGGCGCGACGAAGTGCACCGACGTCCGGGCGGGCACCACGCCGTACGCACCGAACATCGGTCGGGGCAGGACTGGCTGCGGCGTCGGGATCGAGGCGTTCGCATCGCCCATCTGGGCCCAGGTGATCATCCCGCCCTTGAGGACGACGTGCGGTCGTACGCCGAAGAACTCCGGGTCCCAGAGCACCAGATCGGCGAGCTTGCCCGGTTCGACCGAGCCGACCTCGGCGTCGATGCCGTGCGCGACCGCTGGGCAGATCGTGTACTTCGCGACGTACCGACGAGCCCGCAGATTGTCCGCAGCGCCGTCACCGGGCAGGGAGCCGCGACGCGCCTTCATCACGTGCGCGGTCTGCCAGGTCCGCAGGATAACCTCGCCGATCCGGCCCATCGCCTGGGAATCCGAGCCGATCATCGAGATCGCGCCGAGGTCATGCAGCAAGTCCTCCGCGGCGATCGTGGTCGGCCGGATCCGGCTGTCGGCGAAGGCCAGGTCCTCCGGCACAGAGGAGTCGAGGTGGTGGCAGACCATGAGCATGTCGAGGTGTTCGTCGATCGTGTTGACCGTGTGCGGGCGAGTCGGGTTGGTCGAAGACGGCAGCACGTTCGGGTGGCCGGCGACCGTGATGATGTCCGGCGCGTGCCCGCCGCCGGCTCCCTCGGTGTGGTACGCGTGGATGCTCCGACCGGCGATCGCGGCGAGGGTGTCCTCGACGAACCCGGCCTCGTTGAGGGTGTCACTGTGCAGGGCGACCGGGACGCCGTACCGGTCTGCCACAGTCAGGCACGCATCGATGGCGGCGGGGGTCGAGCCCCAGTCCTCGTGCAGCTTGAACCCGCTCGCGCCGGCCCGCAGTTGCTCCTCCATCGACTCTGCGGACACCGTGTTGCCCTTGGCCAGCAACGCGACGTTGACCGGCCAGGCGTCCATCGATTCGAGCATCCCGGCGAGATAGAAGTCGCCGGGGGTGACCGTGGTGGCCTTGCTGCCCTCGGCTGGCCCGGTGCCGCCGCCGATCAGCGTCGTGACCCCGGCGCCGAGCGCCTCCGGGACGATCTGCGGGCAGATGAAGTGCACGTGACAGTCGACCGCGCCGGCCGTGAGGAGCCGCCCGTTGCCGGCCAGGACCTCAGTGGCCGGTCCGATCACGAGGTCGGGATGAACGCCGTCCATCGTGTCCGGGTTGCCGGCCTTGCCGAGAGCGACGATCCGACCGTCCCGTACGCCGACGTCTGCCTTGACGACGCCCCAGTGGTCGAGGACGACCGCACCGGTGATGATGAGGTCCGGCGCGCCCTGTGCGCGGGTCGTACGGGACTGGCCCATCGACTCGCGAATCACCTTGCCGCCGCCGAATACCGCTTCCTCGCCGGCCAACTCGGGACCGCCACAACGGTCTTCGGTCACCTCGATCAGCAGATTCGTGTCGGCAAGACGGATCCGGTCGCTGACGGTCGGCCCGTACAGCTGGGCATAGCGAGCCCGCGAGATCTCGACCATCAGCGGTCCAATTCGCCGGGCGCATTGCTCGTGAGCCCCGGTACGACCCGGCCGCCGCCGATGCTCACCGCGGTCACGGTCTGGCCGATCCCGGGCTCGAACCGCACTGCGGTACCAGCAGCGATGTCCAGCCGGAACCCGTGTGCCGCAGCACGATCGAAGTCCAGCGCGGCATTTGCCTGGGCTAGATGGAAGTGCGACCCCACCTGTACGGGACGGTCGCCGGTATTCACAACGTGCAACTGCACCCGGGTGGCATTCGGCCTGGTGCGGATCACGCCGGCTGCCGGGATGACCTCGCCGGGGATCATGGCATCGGTCATGGGATGGGGTGATGGACTGTGACCAGCTTGGTCCCGTCGGGGAAGGTCGCCTCCACCTGCACCTCCTCGAGTATCTCGGGTACGCCGGGCAGCACGTCGTCGCGAGTGAGGACCGTGCGGCCGGTCTGCATCAACTCCGCGACCCGCGTACCGTCCCGAGCGCCCTCCAGCACGTGATCGCTGATGATCGCGGTGGCCTCGGGGAGGTTCAGCCGCAGTCCGCGACCTTGTCGCCGACGGGCGAGTTCCGCGGCGTACGAAAGCAGCAGTCGTTCCTGCTCGTGCGGGGACAGGCGCACCGCCATACCTCCGTTCGGTCGGGGACGTCCACGCAGGCTAGGGCGCGGATGTAACGCCCACGTTGCAGCGTTGACATGTGACCATTTGGTCACCTATGGTTCGAGATGTGACCGACGACGACGACCGCGTGTTCAAGGCACTCGCGGACCCGACTCGTCGTTTCCTGCTCGACCGGCTCTTCGCGCGTGACGGCCGCACGCTCACCGAGCTCGAGTCCGAGTTGGAGATGACCCGGTTCGGCGTCATGAAGCACCTGCGCGTGCTTGAAGACGCGGGCCTCGTCGTCATTCGCCGGTCGGGCCGGGAGAAGTTGCACTTCCTGAACCCGGTGCCGATCCGGCTGATCCACAACCGCTGGATCGACAAGTACAACGAGCGCCAGGTGTCGGCGCTCGCCGATCTGAAAGCCCAACTC
>JALZIX010000147.1 GCA_030860025.1 Actinomycetota bacterium | reverse complement strand
TTTTTCGGTGACGACGGCTTCGGGCCAGAGGTGGCTCGCCGAATGATGTCCAGCCCCGAGGGCGCTGCTTCGTTGCCTGCTGGCGTACGGGTGGTCGACTACGGGATCCGCGGCATGCACCTTGCCTACGACCTGTTGGACGGCGTGGATGCACTCGTGATCATCGATGCCATGCCGGGAAAGGGTCCGCCCGGTTCGATTACCGTCCTCTCCGTCGGTCCGGAGGATCTCGGCGAGGGCGAGTTCGATGCCCACGGGATGAACCCCGTGGCCGTACTGGGCAGTTTGGGCGTTTTGGGCGGAACCTTGCCGCCGACCTACGTAGTCGGCTGCATCCCCGCCACCATCGACGAGGGCATGGGATTGTCTCCAGTTGTCGCCGCAGCTGTCGATGAGGCCGTGGACGCCGTACGGTCACTCTTGGCCGAACGGATCGTGGCCGAGCACACCAACCAAGGAGGTTGACCATGTGTCTGGGGATTCCCGGTCGAGTGGTGGAGAAGATCGAGGGCTTCGGCGATCAACTCGTGCTCGTTGACGTTGTGGGCGGTCAGAGCAAGGTCAACCTCGGAATGTTGGACGAAGACGATCAGGACCTTGTCCCCGGTGAGTGGGTGCTGATCCATATGGGCTTCGTGGTTGAGCGAATTGACGCCGCCGAAGCCGAAAAAGCGATGGCGGGCCTCGAATTGATGGGCCGCGCTCGGGATGACAAGCATCGTGAGCACGCCACTGCGCAGGACAGCGCGCCCTAGTTTCGCCGGCAGCTCCGCCTAGATATGGCCGCCGATGCCGTGATGGGCCAACGGGGTGGTGGCTGGAATGGTGCCCAGCCGACCAGCCTGATAGTCCTGGAACGCCTGGAGGACTTCCTCGCGGGTGTTCATCACGAAGGGCCCGCCCCAGGCGATCGGCTCCCGGATGGGCGCTCCGCCTAAGACGATCAGGTCCAGGTTCGGGTGTCGGGATTCCTGGTGGACCGCACCCGAGACGGTGATCGTCTCCCCGGGTCCGTAGACGGCGAGTTGGCCGGTCGCGATCGGCCGGCCCTCGGCGCCAACGGTCCCAGAGCCGGAGAGTACGTAGACCAGGGCGTTGAAATCCGATCGCCACGGCAGTCGCAGGGTCGCGCCGGGACTGATCGTCGCGTGCATCATCGCCATGGGCGTATACGTCGAACCCGGCCCCTTATGGCCGGCCAATTCACCAGCTATCACCCGCACCAGGGCACCGCCGTCAGGAGTGGTCAGCAATGCCGACTCCGAGCCACGGAGATCCTGGTAGCGCGGGGTTACCGCTTTCTGTGCGGCCGGGAGGTTCACCCAGAGCTGGATGCCGTGGAAGAGTCCGCCGCTGGCCACCAACCACTCCGGCGGGCGTTCGATGTGCAGCAGGCCGCCGCCAGCGGTCATCCACTGGGTGTCGCCGTTACTGATGACGCCGCCTCCGCCGTGGGAGTCGCTGTGCTCGAACGTGCCATCCATGATGTAGGTGACGGTCTCGAAGCCACGGTGGGGATGCCACGACGTACCTTTGGGTTCCCCAGGCGCGTACTCGACTTCACCCATCTGATCCATGTGGACGAAGGGATCCAGGTCGCGCAAGTCCACGCCCTGAAAGGCTCGTCGCACCGGAAAGCCTTCGCCTTCGTAGCCGGATGGCGCGGTGGTGACCGACCAGACCCTGCGGTCCTCGGCGGTGGGCCTGGCCTCGGGGATCCGGGCGAGTGTGGTGATGTCGGCGACTGTCACGGCAGGCACGGCGTACTCCTCTGTTTGCGAATGCAACTAGTTGAATGCGCGCGGCCGCTCGGCTATTCCACGGACGGGGCGCTTCGGGCGGGTGGCGTGGTGCGGGGGATCCAACTCTTCGGTGCGGCAGACTTGTCTTCGTGACCGACGTCCTCGACGAGCTGGCAGGGCGCGGTCTGATCGCGCTCACGACTGACGAGGAAGCCCTGCGAACCGCTCTCGGAGCCGGCCCGGTCGCCTATTACTGCGGGTTCGATCCGACCGCATCGAGCCTGCATGCCGGCAATCTTTTGCAATTCATGGTGCTGCGCTCCCTGCAGCGGTCCGGCCATCAACCGATCGTTCTGATCGGCGGTGCCACCGGGTTGATTGGGGATCCCAATCCCAACTCGGAGCGGGTCCTGAACGACCGAGCCACCGTCGAGGAGTGGGTTGCCCGCATCCGGGAGCAGGTGAGCCCCTTCCTCGAGCAGCCAGCAACCGAGGATCCGACTCTGCTCGCTCCCATCTATGTGAACAACCTGGACTGGACCGCTGCGCTGTCGACCATCGATTTCCTGCGCGACATCGGGCAGCACTTCCGGGTAGCCAAGATGTTGGCCAAGGAGGCGGTCAGCGCCCGGCTCAACTCCACCCTGGGCATCAACTACACCGAGTTCAGTTACCAGGTGCTGCAGGGAATGGACTTCCTCGAACTGTTCCGGCGCCACGGTTGTGTCCTGCAGACGGGCGGCTCGGATCAGTGGGGCAACCTGACGGCTGGAGTCGATCTCATCCATCGCGTTGAGGGCGTCCGAGTGCACGCTCTGGCGACCCCGCTGGTGACGAAGGCCGACGGCCAGAAGTTCGGCAAGACAGAGTCGGGCACGATCTGGCTCGACCCGACACTGACGTCCCCATACGCCTTCTTCCAGTTCTGGCTCAATGCCGACGACGGTGACATTCGGGCCTGGCTGCCGATGTTCTCGGAACGGCCGGCCCCCGAGATCGAGAAGCTCCTTCTGGCCTCGAGCAACCGACCGGGAGAGCGCACGGCGCAGCGTGCACTCGCTAGGGAACTGACCAACCTGGTCCATGGTGAACGAGCCAGTCAGCAGGCCGAAGCGGCCGGGCTTGCACTGTTCGGCGCTGGGGTCGACCTCACCGACCTCGACCCCGAAACCATGGCGGCGGTGCTGGCCGAGATCGGTCTGACCGAGCTGGACGGATCTACGGCTAGTCTCGCCACCCTGTTACAAAGCGCGGGCCTGGCCAGCAGCCTGAGCCAGGCGCGGCGGACAGTGTGGGAGGGCGGCGCATACCTCAACAACCGGCGGATCGCCGATCCGGACGCGGTTCCGGCCGAACACGACTGGATCCACGGTCGCTTCCTGGTGCTGCGCCGGGGCAAGCGTCAGGTCGCTGGAATATGCCGGGCATGACCTCCGTTGCTCCTCGAGCCAACAGCGGGCAAGTCTGCGACTCGCCGGTTTGGGACGGTCGGCGGCACCCCTCGACGGGCTGCTAGTCTTGCCACGCCGCGCCGATCGTGAGCGTCGAAGCGGGCCGCGAGGCCCCCACGGAAGCCATGATCATGTCCGACCTCCGGGTTTGACCGGGCACGGCCACAAGGAGTAAAGTTCATCAGGTTGCCCCGAACACCTGCCGAGAGGCTGGTGTCGGTGCGCGTCCGCACTTTGAGAACTCAACAGCGTGCCAAAAAAGTCAGTGCCATGAAATACCCCGTCCGGGGTGTTGGCGCTCATCGCTTGCGGCTTCATCGCATGCGCTGCGCGCCCGCTTGTCACCTCGGAAGGGATTCCTTTGGTATGAGATAGCGAGTGTCAGCTCGCTGTCCATAGCCAGATCAAACATCTATGGAGAGTTTGATCCTGGCTCAGGACGAACGCTGGCGGCGTGCTTAACACATGCAAGTC
>JALZIX010000096.1 GCA_030860025.1 Actinomycetota bacterium | reverse complement strand
GGCTACAGCTCGATGTGCCCGGCAACACAGGTGACGGTGCCGCCGCCGACCCAGATCGCTCCATCGTCGTCACAGGAGATATGTACGCGGCCCTCGCGGCCCAGCGCCGTTCCCTGGCTGGCGACGTAGGGCGCGGTTGCCCGACCGCTGCGCAGCAGCCATGAGGCGAGCGAGGCGTTCAAGCTGCCCGTGACCGGATCCTCGACCGTCGCACCGTCTTTGGGGAAGAACGCGCGCACCTCGAAGGCTTGCGGCGATCCCGGCGGATACGGCCCCACGACACCCAGGTCCAAAGCGACGTGGCCCGGCCGCAGGGCAAGGACCGCCTCGGCGCTGGGCAGCAGGACGGCCACCCAACCGGGTCCGTTATCAACCCACTGAGCATCGACGATCTCGCTCCGGGTGATTCCCAGCATCGAGGCAATGCGGTCCACCAACCCGTCGTCGACCGGTCCCTCGCGTAGGAGAGGCGGCGCGGCGAAGGCCAACCCGTTGGCCGTCCGACGAATCCGGATCGGCCCGGCGGCGCACTGTTGGACGACCTCCTCGCCAACATGTTTGGTCGAAAGCCAGGCGTGGCACGTGCCCAGGGTGGGGTGCCCGGCGAAAGGCAACTCGGTAACCGGGGTGAAGATCCGTACCCGGTAGTCAGCCCCTGGCTCGGTCGGGGGGAGGACGAACGTCGTTTCGGACAGGTTCGTCCAGCGCGCCAACCGCTGCATCTGCTCGGTGCTCAGGCCCTCGGCATCCAGTACGACGGCGACGGGATTGCCGAGGTAGGGCGTGGTGGTGAAGACGTCGACCTGCTGAAACGGACGCGACATGGTCTCTAGTCGATGGCGCTCTCTGCGGCCACAACCCCGTCGGCGTACCCGCGGGCGTACTCCCATGTCACGTACTCAGCCGGGTCCGGGTCATAGGGCGGCTCGTGCAGGCCGGTGATGCCCTCGTCCAGCAGTTGACGCAGGTTCGACTGCATCAGCGCCCAGCCGATGTGGTGCATCGTCTCGCAGTCCGGGCAGTCGATGACGATGCCCTTGATGCCGGTGGGCTCGAGCAATGTGCGGTAGACCTCGAGATCCTCGAGATCGACCACGATGTCCTCACGCTCGTCAGGAGTCAGCGGGACACGCTCGCCGTCATCGGCATTGTCGGGCTCATCGGCGTAGGGCTCGCCGGGCAGATCGGAACTCACAGGAGCCACCGTAGCCCGCACTACGATGAGGCGGACACCGATGGCCTCGCGAGCGCCGACGGTGCTGAATGCAGCTGGCCGGAACTGAGGGAGCACAGGTGGATCAGCGAGGCAGTGACCGGCCCAAGTTCCTGGACGAGGGTTTGACCTTCGACGACGTACTGCTGGTCCCTGCGGCTTCCGACGTGCTGCCCAACTCGGTCGACACGAGCACCCGGCTGTCCCGCAACCTCCGACTGGCGATCCCGCTCGTCTCCAGCGCCATGGACACCGTCACCGAGTCGCGGATGGCCATCGCGATGGCTCGGCAGGGTGGCGTCGGCATACTGCACCGCAACCTGTCTGCCGACGATCAGGCCAACCAGGTTGACGTGGTGAAGCGCTCCGAAGCCGGGATGGTCAGCCACCCCATCACCTGTGCGGCTGATGACACGATCGCCACCGTCGACGGGCTCTGCTCCCGATACCGGATCTCGGGTGCGCCCGTCGTCGATTCGGATGGAATCCTGCTCGGCATCGTCACCAACCGGGACATGCGCTTCGAGACCGAACGGGGTCGCCGGGTACGCGAGATCATGACCCCGATGCCGCTGGTGACAGCGCCCTACGGCGTGAGACCTGATGCGGCCCTGGCCCTGCTCCGGCAACACAAGATCGAGAAGCTGCCACTCGTGGATAGCGCCGGTCGGCTGCGCGGACTCATCACGGTCAAGGACTTCGTCAAGAGCGACGCCTTCCCCAGTGCGACCAAGGACGACAGCGGGCGGCTGGTCGTCGGTGCGGCGATCGGAGTAGGGGAGGATGCCTACAAGCGCGCCGGGTTGCTGATCGAGGCGGGCGTCGACGTGCTCGTTGTCGACGTGGCGCATGGCCACCACCGCAGCATCCCGGAGATGGTCGCCCGGCTGAAGGCCGATCACAGCGTCGAGGTCATCGGCGGCAACATCGCCACCCAGGCCGGGGCCCAAGCTCTGATCGACGCCGGTGCGGACGGGATCAAGGTGGGGGTCGGACCAGGGTCGATCTGTACGACGCGAGTGGTCGCCGGGGTCGGTGTACCCCAAGTGACCGCGATCTATGAGGCCGCGCTGGCCGCGCGGCCGGCTGGCGTACCGGTGATCGCCGACGGCGGCCTGCAGTACTCCGGGGACATCGCCAAAGCCATCGCGGCCGGCGCCGACTCGGTGATGCTGGGCAGCCTCCTCGCGGGGGTCGAGGAGGCACCGGGAGAACTCGTGTTCGTCAACGGCAAGCAGTACAAGACCTACCGGGGGATGGGCTCGCTGGCGGCCATGCAGACTCGCGGCGAGGCTCGCTCGTACTCCAAGGACCGCTACTTCGCCGACGACGTCCTCTCCGACGACAAACTCGTCCCACAGGGGATCGAAGGACAGGTGCCCTACCGCGGCATGCTGGCCGGCGTCGCCCATCAGTTGGTCGGTGGTCTGTGCGCGGGGATGGGCTATTGCGGCGCCGCCACCATCGTGGACCTGCGCGACCACGCCCAGCTGATGCGGATCACCTCGGCCGGGCTGACCGAGAGCCACCCGCACGACGTGCAGATGACCGTCGAATCGCCCAACTACCGAGCCCGCTGAGAGCAGCGCAGGTAGCACATGCGTGACTACGTCGAGATAGGGCTGGGCCGAACGGCCAGGCGTGGCTACCGGCTCGATGAGGTCTCGATCATCCCGTCCCGTCGTACTCGCGACGTTGACGACGTGTCGACGGCCTGGCAGATCGACGCGTTCTCGTTCGGCATCCCCATGATGGCCATGCCTTCGGATGCCGTGATGAGCCCGGACATGTGCATCGCGGTCGGTCAGGCCGGTGGCCTCGGCGTGCTCAATGCCGAGGGACTCTGGACCCGATACGACGATCCCAGTCAGGCGTACGCGCGGATCTCGGACCTGGCTGACGATGACGACGCCGGGATCGCCACGTTGCAGGAGATCTATGCCGAGCCGGTCAAGCCGGATCTCATCTCAGCGCGGATCAAGGAGGTCAAAGACTCGGGCGTCACCACAGCCGCACGCGTCTCGCCGCAGCACACGACCGAGCTCGCGCCGGTCCTGTTGTCGGCCGGCGTGGACATCCTGGTCATCCAGGGAACGATCGTCTCCGCCGAACACGTCACCAATCACGGCGAGGGCCTCAACCTGAAGGAATTCATCGCTGATCTCGATGTGCCGGTGATCGTCGGTGGCTGCGCGGACTACCAGACCGCCCTGCACCTGATGCGGACCGGCGCGGCCGGGGTGTTGGTCGGGATGGGCGCTGATGAGTACTCCAGCAGCGACGAGGTGCTCGGCATCCGCGTGCCGATGGCGACCGCGATCGCCGATGCGGTTGCGGCGCGGCGGGACTATCTGGATGAGACCGGAGGCCGCTACGTTCACGTGCTGGCCAGCGGCGAGATCACCACCAGCGGCGCGATCGCCCGGGCGCTGGCCTGCGGCGCGGACGCCGTCGTGGTCGGCGAGCCGCTGCGCACCGCGACCGAGGCGCCAGCCGGCGGGCGTTACTGGGACTCGGTGGCCGCCCACCCCAGGCTGCCGCGTGGCGGTCTGGCAGCGGTGGAGGTCGGCCGGGCACCCCTGCACGAGGTGCTGTACGGGCCCAGCAGCCAGCAGGGCGGGCGGACCAACCTGTTCGGCGCCCTGGCCCGCACCCTGGCCAAGACCGGTTACCGAGACCTGAAGGAGTTCCAGAAGGTGGACCTGGTGCTGTCCCGGCCAGACGCATGAGCAGTGGCTTGGCGGCTGAGGGCAGCGGCAGTGTTCTGGTCGTCGACTACGGCGCGCAGTACGCGCAACTCATCGCCCGTCGGGTCCGCGAGGCGCGCGTGCACAGTGAGATCGTTCCGCACACCATGCCGGTCGATCAGATGCTGGCCCGCAAACCCGCCGCGATCGTCCTTTCCGGGGGACCGTCCTCGGTCTACGCACTCGGTGCCCCGGCCGCTCCCGAGGGATTGTTCGAGGCCGGCGTGCCGGTATTCGGGATCTGCTACGGGTTCCAGCTGATGGCCCAGGCACTCGGCGGCGTGGTCGCTCGAACCGGCACGTCTGAGTACGGCGGTACGGCGCTGGCCGTCTTCCCTGCCTCCTCGGCCCTGTTCAGCGGACTGCCCGAGCAGCAACTCGTCTGGATGAGCCACGGTGACTCGGTGACGCAGCCGCCGCCGGGATTCTCGGTGACCGCCACCAGCCCCGGCGCGACTGTTGCCGCAGTGGAGGACCTGAGCCGGCGCCTGGTCGGCGTGCAGTTCCATCCGGAGGTCGGGCACACCGAGTACGGCCAGGCTGTCCTCGAGCGCTTCCTGCACAACGTCGCCGGATGCCGGCCGGACTGGACGATGGACAACGTGATCGAGATCCAGGTCGAGCGCATCCGGGCCCAGGTCGGTGGTAAACGTGTGATCTGTGCGCTGTCCGGCGGGGTGGACTCCGCGGTTGCCGCGGCCCTCGTCCAGCGTGCGGTGGGGGACCAGCTGACCTGCGTGTACGTCGACCACGGCTTGATGCGCCTGGGCGAGACCGAGCAGGTCGAACGTGACTATGTGGCTGCGACCGGTGTCGACCTGCGGGTCGTTCGCGCGCAGAAGC
>JALZIX010000058.1 GCA_030860025.1 Actinomycetota bacterium | reverse complement strand
CGCCGAACCGAACCAGCCGTGCAGCGCAATAACCCTGACTGGGCCACTGCCGAGAAGAACGGGAGGCATCGTCATCGCTCCTTGCGGTTGTCGGTTCCCTCACTGTCGGGTTCGAGAAGTGACGTCGACCCAGGCCGCGAGGATGCGACCTGGGTCGAAATCATCACCTCAGCGACTGTGCGCCAGGGCGGCTCACGGGTCCATGAAGATGTACAGCCCGTAGTCGCGGTCGCTGGCCAGGATCAGCGTCTCGTCGCCCTCGACATTCGGGTCCTCGTTCGGGTTGTCGATGGTCTCGACGCCCCAGAAGTTGTTCCCCTCCGGGTCGAGGTAGCCACCTACCTCGACCAGCTCACAGGTGCTGTTGTCTGCCGGGTCAGAACACTGGATCTGCAGCGCCCGCAGCCCACCTGAGTAGTACGACAGGTACATCAGGCTGGGGTCGTTCGGGTCGGTTGCCACCTCGTGCACCGTGAGGTCCCCGAAACCGGACGCGTACGCCGGGTCCATCGCCTCTGGGATTGCAAAGGTGTCCAGCTCCTCTCCGGTGGCGGCGTCGTAGAGGTGCACGTATCCCCACCCGTCGAACTGGCTGGTGACGTTGATCGTGTCACCGACCGTGCCGATCGCCGGCACGCTCTCCGGGTAGGTGTAGTTGTCGGCGGCGTTCGGATCGTCGAACAACTCGTGCATCGCGTCGTGGCCGATGCACAGGGCCGAGGTGGCGATCTCGAACTCGTGGCCCTGGCCACCGCAGAAGTAGGTGTCGGGGCCTTCACCTCCCAGAGCTCCGGTGTGGTGGTTGGCGATGATCACTGCGTCGTAACCGAGCAGCTGGGCAGTCTCCACCTTCTCGGAAAAGAAGCACGCATCTCCGGTTGCGCTCGGATCTCCGACCGGACCCCGCTGGAGCACGAGGATGGATTCCTCGCCGGGCGCCAGAGTCAGCGTCGAGGCGTCCGGGATGGATCCCCGGTCAGCCGGGCAGCCGTACCCGCCGAAGACCGTTGGCCCGTTCAGCGCGCCCTCGATCTCGGGGTTGAGGCTGATCGGGACGGTCCAGCCGAACTCGCCGGCGTCGTAGACCCCGCCGTCGTCGGTGACCACTCTGGCCCGGTACGGCGAGAAGTCCTCGTCCGTCCCGATGAAGAACCGGTTGTCGGCGGTGAACTCAGCCTGGTGGGCGTTGCCCTCCGGAGTCAGCGCGATGCCGGTCTGCTCGAACAGCTCGGGGTCGATCGCGGCGAATTCGGTGTCGTAGAGGAAGACCGGGTTCGCCGGATCGGTGACGTCGACCAGGACATAACCGCCGTCCCAGTACGAGGCGATCATGATGCACCTGCCTGCGTACGGGCTGGGATCGTCAGCCGGGATGCACTTGACCGTCATGTCGTGCAGGTTGGAGTCGGCCAGGTTGAGGGCAGGCTGGGAGACGTCGTAGTCGTTGAGGTTCAACTCGCTGACCATCCGTGGGCGCCGCGGGTTGGTGATGTCGAAGATGTCGACGTCGGCGAGGTCCTCCTCATCCTGCAGGACGAGGTAGGCCGGGCCGCCCAGCACCGGCTGCCAGACGAAGGCGCTGTGCGTCTGGTGCGCGTCGGACCCGGTGCGCTCACCGAAGCCCTCCTTGAGCTTGACCGGCTTCAGTGGGTTGGTGACGTCGTAGAGCATGAAGCCGCCCTTGTAGTTCTTGCCACAGGCTTCGGCGTTCATCACCAGGATCTCGCCGGAGAACTTGGGAGTCTCGACGTGGACGACCTGCATGCCCTCACCCGGACGGGTGTCCTGGGGCATGGGGATGAAGTTGACCTCGACCGGATTGGCCGGGTCGGAGATGTCGATCACCCAGGCGCCCGCGTCGGGCGAGTTCCGACCGCCGGTCTCCGGGCCGGCGCAGTCGGGCTCGCCCCAGTTCGCGAGGTAGGCGTAGTTCCCGTAGGCGGCAACATCGGCCACCAAGCCTTCGGTCTGGGTCACCTCCAGCTGGCCGACGTACTGGATCTTGCCCCACTCGCCGGTCCCGATCAGGTGACCCTCGTCCCCGCCATGTTGCCCGGGACCGGCAAACGCCTGGCCGCCGAAGACCAGGGAGCCCACGGCGGCCAGTACGACCGGAACGGATCTCTTCAACTTCACGGTGCTCTCCTAGCTGCTGGCGCCGATGCCGGGATGACCGGGCAGGCGGACTGGGGGAAGTGCGTGGGAGGAGGGCCGAACGCGATCGGCATTCTCGCAGTTCCTCCTCGTTGAGCCACTGCTCGTTAGGTGGCGACATCCTTCATCCACCCGCGTCTCCACACAAGGCCTCTGACGCTGGGGTCGAGGCCACTTTCCATGATCTTGCGCTCTCACACGGTGACCAGAGGTCCGCCGGTTACGGACTGGGCCGAGCGGCCGCTGAGGTGGTGAACAATGGGCGGCTGGCAGTGGAAGGTCCCGCACCAGCCGGCTCGAGAGGAAATCCGGCTGCCCTCTATAAGCGGGTGCGCCAGGAGGCAGACGAACTCCGTGACCAGGCGAGCCGCGAGGCAGCCAGCTACAGATTGCACGTCAATCGCCTAGATGGTCTGCTCAGCTAAGTGGTGCCGCGGCCGCTCACGGCGTGGCCCCATAAACCGTGTGCTATCGACTCCCTGGAGACTGCCCTGTGACAACGCTACGTGCACTAGTGCTGGGATGTTCGCTCAAATCCTCCCCGGCTGCGTCGAGTTCAGAATTGCTGGGCCGCGAGGTCCTGACCGCCCTGGCCGACCACGACGTCGACGGCGAGGTCATCCGGGTCGTGGACCACGACGTCCGTTTCGGAGTATCGACCGATGAGGGCGACGGCGACGCATGGCCGCAGATCCGAGCAAAGATCCTTGACGCGCACCTGCTCGTCATTGCCACCCCGATCTGGATGGGCCAGCCCTCCAGCGTGTGCAAGATGGTCTTGGAGCGATTGGACGCCGAGCTGTCCGAGACCGACGAGCACGGCCGCCTCCTGACGTACGGCAAGGTCGCTGCCGTAGCGGTGGTCGGAAACGAGGACGGCGCCCATCACGTCACAGCCGAGGTGTTCCAGGCCCTCAACGACGTCGGATTCACCATCGCCGCGGCCGGCTCCACCTACTGGGTCGGCGAAGCCATGAACAAACTCGACTATGACGAAGCCGGGCCGAAACCGGAGACCACCGGCGCGGCGACCAAGTCGCTTGCCGCCAACGCCGCCCACCTCGCGCGGCTGCTCGCCGCCGAGCCGTACCCACCGGCGTGAGCCGGGTGCTGATCCCAGATCCTCGGGCAAGCACGCTCGACAGGTCGTGAAGAATGAGTTAATGGCTACGACCTACCTCGAACGCGAGGACAAGTTCGATGTCGAGCCCGCTTTCGTCGTGCCCGATGTGACTTCGCTCCTCCCGCCCGGCGGCCACATCGAGTTGATCACGGACAAATTGCGCAGCCGCTACTTCGACACCGAAGACCACGACCTGATGCGGGCCGAGATGACCCTGCGGCGGCGGACCGGGGACACCGACAGCGGCTGGCAGTTGAAGGTTCCGCACCAGCCGGCTCGCGAGGAGATCCGGCTTACGCGGAAGAGCACCACGGTCCCGAAGGAACTTGAACGCTTGCTGTACGGGGTCACGCGCGGGCAGACACTGAAACAGGTCGCGACCATCCTGACCGAGCGCACGCTCCATCGACTCTTCGATGCCGGGGGCAACCTCCTGGCTGAGATCGCAGACGACAACGTCGAGGCATCGACCGGCGGCGCGCAGGCAACCATCCTCCGCTGGCGCGAGATAGAGGTCGAGCTCGGCGAGGGCGACGAGGATTCTCTCGCTGCGCTGGGTAAGCGACTTCGCAAGGCGGGTGCAGTCCGGGCCTCCAGCGCGTCCAAGCTCGGTCGCGCGCTGAGCGCTGCGCCAAGGACCGAGTCCGCCCACGCCGAGCGACCTGCCGCGACACCTGTCCTCGGCTACCTCGAAGAACAACAGAGGGTGCTCTTGGCCGGTGACCTGGCCCTGCGCCGGGACCAGGACGAGGTGATCCACAAGACGCGGGTTGCCACCCGGCGGCTGCGCAGCACACTGCGCACCTTCGGGAGCCTCTTCGACGCCGAGCCAGCCGCAGAACTCGACAACGAATTGAAATGGTTCGCGGGGCTACTGGGCGCCGTCCGGGATATCCAGGTGCAGCGCGGTCGGCTGGATCGGCTGATCGACGAGCTGCCCGAGGAGAACGTTCTCGGACCGGTTGTCGCTCGCATCCACACCGAACTCGGCCAGGACCAAGCCGAGGCATGGCAGCGGCTACAGGTCGAGCTGACGGGGCCGCGCTACGTGGCCCTACTAAACTCCGTGGCCGCTTGGATCCGGAATCCTCCGCTGACCCCCACGGCCGATAGCAAGCCCGCGGTGCTCGCGAAGATGGTCGACAAAGCCGTACGAAAGGTGCGGCGCCGGCTGACGCAGGCGACCGACTCAGCCGACGTCGACCTGCTGCACAGCGCCCGCAAGGCGGCCAAACGTGCCCGGTACGCCGCCGAGTTGACCGAACCCGTCACCGGGAAGGCCGCGCACAAGCTCGTGACCCGTTACAAGCACCTGCAGGAATTGCTCGGCGACCACCAGGACAGCCTGGTCAGCGCCGACCTGCTGCGACGGCTCGGCGCCAAAGCCGGCACGTTCCCCGGGGAGAACGGCTTCACGTTCGGCCTGCTCTACCAACGAGTGTCCGAGGAAGCGGCCAACCTGCGCGTACAGGCGACCCACGAGGCCACCAAGCACAGCTAGCCGGGGAACGGCTTACTGAGTAAGCTTCGGCGCAGACTGAGACCCGATTCAGGGGGGCCTCACCGACCTCCCCGCCTGCTGATGTGCCTGGCCAGGCACAATCTGGGGAGAAACGAGGACTAACAAACCGCCCAGGTGGGTACGCGTTTATCGCGTAGGTTTTGCCGGTGAGCGTGGGGAGCAGTGGATGTTGAACGCCGGTCCACGCCTGGTGGCCGACCGATATCGCCTTGACGAGCGGGTCGGCGCCGGCGGCATGGGCGTAGTTTGGCGTGCCCACGACATGCGGCTCAACCGGACGGTTGCGGTGAAGCAGCTTCTCCTGGGTCCAGGGCTGTCCCCCGAGGCCGCGGACGAGAGCCGAGCCCGCGCCATGCGCGAGGCGCGCATCGCTGCGCGTCTGCAGCATCCAAACGCCATCAACGTCTTCGACGTCGCCCTCGGACCGGACGTGGAAGGCGGGGAGGACAGCCAGCCGTGGCTGGTGATGGAGTACCTGCCCTCGCGCAGCCTTGGGGAAGTCCTCGCCGAGGTCGGATCGCTGCCACCGCTCAGAGTCGCCCGGATCGGCCTCCAGGTCGCTGACGCGCTCGCCGCGGCGCATCGCAAGGGCATCGTGCACCGCGACGTCAAACCCGGCAACGTTCTGCTCGGGGAGAACGGGACTGTCAAGATCACTGACTTCGGTATCGCGCGAGCCACCTGGGACCCGACCGTCACCCGTACCGGCGTCCTGACCGGTACCCCGGCCTATTTCGCGCCCGAAGTCGCCCGCGGAGAAGCGCCCGACCCGGCTTCCGATGTGTTCTCGCTTGGCTCAACCCTCTATACCGCCGTGGAGGGTCATGCCCCATTTGGCAATGACGAGAACACCCTCGCGCTGCTCCGGTCCGTGGCCGAGGGCGAGGTGCGGCCGCCACAGCACGCCGGGCCGTTGACCTCATTGCTCACCCAGTTGCTGCGCTACGACCCCGCCCAGCGACCGGTGATGCCGGTGACCCGGGACATGCTGGCCCGGATCGTGAAAACAACCCAACAGACGACGACCACCTCGTCGCTTCCCGCCGCAGGAGCGACGGCGCCACCCCTCATCGCCGACAGCACCGCGGTCCCTACCGCCGCCACGCAGTCCGAGCCGCTCGCCGAGGCTCCTTCCGAAGTCCCGACCGCGTTCCCGCGTGAGCCGGAGATCGGGCAGGACGCGAACACCCCCGGTCCTCCGCTCGGGTTTGCCCCTCAGCCGGCGATCCAGCACGAGGCGTCTACTCCGCCGGCGGTGGGGCCGCCACCGGTCACTCGGGTCGAGCCTGAGTCCGATGCCGACGACGACCCGTACGCCGAACGACCGGCGGGGGACCGACCGGGGGCCCACCGCGGCAAGGTCCTGGTCGGCGCCGTGCTGCTGCTGTTGCTGATCATCGGTGTGGGGTTGGTGCTCCTGCTCAACGACCTCGGGGGGGGCGACGACCCGTCGAACGCAGCTGCCGACCAGAGCTCGCCGGCGCCCGTCACGAGCACCTTGCCTGAGACGGCAGCGCCCACGACGACCGAGGCACCAGCCACTTCGGCAGCCCCGCAGGCGCCCGCCGCACCCGGACCCGCGGACTTCGAGCAGGCCGTTTACGACTACTACGGACTGCTGCCGACCCAGCTGGATGCTGCCTACGCCTACCTCGGCCCGGATGTTCAGGAGCAGGCCAACGGCCGTGACGGCTTCGAGGACTTCTGGGGCGACTACAGCGAGGTCGAGGCGACCAACGTGCGCGCCGAGGGGACGACGGTCACCCTCACCATCATCTACACCAGGCAGAACGGTTCCACATTCACCGAGCCGTACGTGCTGGAGATGGGCACCGCCGAGGACGGCCGCATCCTCATCATGCACTCGGAGTACGGCGGGCCCGGCTAAAAGACCGTCCGCCGCAACAGATCAGAGGGCCGGGACGACCCAGCTGGCCAGCACCGAGCCGTCGCTGTTGAGC
>JALZIX010000052.1 GCA_030860025.1 Actinomycetota bacterium | reverse complement strand
TGCAGGACCGCGGCGGTCAGACACTGTTCGAACTGTGCGTGCGTCTCACGACCAAGCACGGGCTTGGCTCTTCCCGGCAAGCGATCTCCCAGCACCTGACCGTGCTGGAGGAGGCCGGCCTTGTCGTCACCCGGCGTCAGGGTCGGTACAAGTTCCATGACCTCGACACCACACCCCTACGCACCATCACTGAGCGGTGGCCGGCTGGCCCCGAGAGGAGATCCACATGAAGGTCTATGTCACGAGCGTGTTCGTCGATGACCAGGACAAGGCCCTGCGCTTCTACACTGAGGTACTGGGTTTCGTGAAGAAGCAGGACGTCCCGGTCGGCGAGTATCGCTGGCTGACAGTCGTCTCTCCCGAGGACCTGGACGGCGTCGAGGTATTGCTCGAGCCCGACGAGCACCCTGCCGCACGCCCATTTAAGGAAGCGCTGGTCGTCGACGGGATTCCGTTCACGTCTTTCGCCGTTGACGACGTGCCCGCGACGGTGGCCCGACTGCAGGCAGCCGGGGTTCGCTTCACCCAGGAGGTCCTCGAGACGGGGCCGGTCACGACCGCGGTCCTGGACGACACCTGCGGAAACCTGATCCAGCTCTCCAGCTATAGCTGAATCGAACGGTTCGCCGTCTGGCGGGTCCACGCGCTTGGGCGGCGAGGCGTGTGGTCACCAACGGGCCTCGGGTCGTCAGCCGAGCGCGGTGCGAAAACCCTCCCGCCACGTCGGGTAGGTCGGTTCCCAGCCCAGTTCGCGCTTGGCCTTGGCGTTGGACGCTCCTCGCATGCGGGTCGCCTGACCGACCACCAACGTGCCGGCGGCCAGGCGCGCCAGCCATACCGGAACCCGCAGCGGCCGCGGTGCACCCAATGCCTCGGCGTAGCCAGGCAGCCACTCGCGCATCGGCGCTGGATCGTCGTCGACAACGTTGTAAACACCCGGCGCGCCTCTATCAAGGGATGCGATCGTCGCCGTGACCACGTCATCGATGTGCACGAAGGAGAACATCCCGCCCCCGTTGCCCACCACGGGATACCGACGGCGGCGCACCTCGCGAGCGGTGTACCCATCGCTGGCGAACGACGTGCCGGGTCCGTACCAGAATCCGAAACGCAGCACGAGGCCGGCGAAGCTCGTGTTCTCCACGATCCGGCGCTCCATCTCCACGTGCAGCCGGACCGTACTGCCGAAGGGCTCTGGCGCATCGGTTGCCAGCCGGGCCTGCTCGTCGACGACCACAGGACCTTCCGGCGCGTAGAGGAAGCTCACGTTCTGGGCGACGTAGCGGCGCGCTCCTGCTGCCTGCGCAGCTGCCACGAGGTTGGCGCTGCCCTTTCCCCGAACTCGGTCGTTGCGCGCGTACGCCTGTTTCAGGTTGCGCGGGCCGAGATTCAGCGGCAGATCGGTGAGATGTTGGACGACAGCCTCGGGGTGGGCTGCCACGACCACCTCGCGCAATCGTGGGGCGTCGAATACGTCGCACACGACTGGCCGGGCACCCGTCGCCTCGAGTTGCTCGGCGCGATCCGGGCGCCGCGTGATGGCCACAACGTCATGGCCGGATTGCACCCAGCGCTGGCACCAGCGCTCTCCCCACGACGCCGCTCCCGCCAGCCAGGAAGATCCTCATTCTCGTGCCCCTCTACCTCGGAACTCGGCAAGCACCAAGCCAGCTACCGGCACCGCGGCCAGCGCTGTGATCAGGATCGGATCGCTGGACCGTCCGCCCAGGTCGGCATCGATCCAGTGTGAGACAGCGTGCGCGGACGCGCCCACCGCAGCGGCCCAGAGGGCGACGCCGAGCCCGTCCCGGCCGGCGATACCAGCCACCAGAGCCGCGGCAATCCCGAGCTGGAACGCCCCCAGGTCGTGGAACAAGTGCAGGTTGTACGGGGGATAGCGGGCCACGACATCGAAGAACGATTCTGGTGCCAGCATCGCCCAGCCACCACCGATCGAGAACATCAGCGCCCCAATCAAGGCACTCCCGAGAATCAGTGGCCGTGTCGTCGTCATCGTCACTCCTTGAAATCGGCTGTCCCCGAGTTGACGAGACAACCGTTCGCATCGTGACGGGCCTCCGTGGCAGAACACGATGTTAGTGACTAACATCGGAGTCATGGACGATCGACGGACCCGTACCCGGGAGCGACTGAGCGCCGCTGCGCTCGATCTGTTCGGTGAGCGCGGGTACGACTCGACAACCGTCGCCCAGATCGCCGCTGAGGTCGGCGTTACGGAGATGACCTTCTTCCGCCACTTCAGCTCCAAGGCGGACGTGTTACTCGACGACCCGTACGATCCGCTTGTTGCCGCGGCGGTAGCGAAGGAACCGTTGACTGTCGATCCGGTGAAGCGTGTCGTCCGGGGTGTCCGGGCCACCTGGCGAACGATTCCTGCGCACAGCGGCGAACAGATCAAGAAGCGGGTACGGATCGCCGCGGAGACACCTTCGCTGCGGGCCGCGATGTGGCAGAACACCGAACAGACGCAGCGTGTGATCGTCGAGCAGCTGATCGACGATGGTGTGGACAGGCTTACTGCCCAGGTCGCGGTGGCAGCCGTGCTGGCCGGCGTCACGGCGGCGTTGCTCGAGTGGGCCAGTTCTGAGGATGAGGACCTCCAAGCGGTGATGCAGACCGCTTTCGGCGTCCTGGTGGCGGCGCATGGTTGAGGCGGGCTTGACCGCAGTCGGCCTCTCGCGCCGGTTCCGCAGTGCGGCCGGCGTCCACGGGGTAGATCTGAGGATCGAGCCGGGCGAGATCCACGCCCTCGTCGGTCTCAATGGAGCCGGCAAGTCGACATTCATGAAGCTGGTTCTCGGTTTGCTCCGGCCCGACACCGGAACTGTCGCGATCAACGGAGTGGATGTTCACGACGCCCCGGCGATGATCTGGGCGCGGGTCGGGCACCTCGTGGAGCATCCACTGGCCTACCCGGAGCTCACCACCCGCGCGAATCTCGCCCTCGGGGCGCGCCTGCACGCGGTAGAACCGGACCAGATCTCGAGCCTCGTGGAGTGCGTTCTCGATGAGCTTGCGCTGCGGCGGTACGCGAACGTACGTGCCCGCGTGCTCTCGAGCGGCAACCGGCAACGGCTCGGCCTTGCCTCGGCCCTACAGCACAACCCGTCGCTGATCGTGCTCGACGAGCCGACCAATGCATTGGATCCCGCCGGGGTGATCCTCCTGCGCGAGGCGCTGTTGCGACGCGCCCGCGGGGCCGGCGCTGCGGTACTCGTGTCGAGCCACCACTTGGACGAGGTCGCGCGAAGCGCCGACCGCATCTCTGTCCTCAACGAGGGCAGGATCATCGGTGGCCTTGATCCGGGCGGGGTCGACATCGAGCGAGCCTTCTTCGCGCTCATCCATGCAGACACCATCCGTGCAGATACCGCCTGTGCAGACACCGACCGTGCAGACACACCGGAATCGGCATGACCCGATCGCAACTGCTCGGCGCGGCGATCTCGACCGAAACTCGCAAGATCCGCAGCGCACGAGTGGGCGTTTCGACACTGATCATGCTCGACGTGGGCATCCCAATGGTCAGCATTGCCGCCCTCCTGGGTGCGCGCAGCGACGACGCGGCACTCGCCGCGAAGCTGGGTCCGCTCGTTGCCGAGGGCGGCTGGCCGGGCTACCTGTCAACGAGCGCGCAGATCACTGCGGTGGCCGGCCTTCTCGGGTTCGGGGTGGTCCTCGCCTGGCAGTTCGGCCGTGAGTTCGGCGATGGGACCGTCACCGGCCTGTTCGCGATCCCGGTGCCGCGGCGCACGATGGCCGGGGCCAAGCTTCTCGTCTACCTGGCCTGGACGTTCGTGGTCAGCACTGGCTTGATCCTCGCCCTCCTGATCGGCGGCCTGAGTTTTGGACTCGGCGTGCCCGGAATCGAGGTCTGGCCGCTTCTTGCGCGGGGGTACGGGCTGGCGCTCTTGACTGCCGGGCTCGCGATACCTGCAGCCTTGGCCGCAACCCTGGGTCGCGGATTGCTGTCCGGAATCGCCGCGATCATCGGCGTGATCGTGCTCGCCCAGGTCGCGGTGTTCACCGGCATCGGCGGCTGGTTCCCCTTCTCGGCACCTGGGCTCTGGGCTGCCACGGACGCAGCGGCCGCGCACTCGGTGGTATCCGCGGGGCAGCTGGCCCTCGTGCTGCCTGTGGCTGCCGCGTTTGCCGGGCTGACCTTGCACTCATGGCATGGCCTCCAACTGGATCGTTGACGTGCAGCCCTGACCATGCGGCGCAACCAGGACCCGGGAACATTCCGTACGGCAGGCTCGTTAAGCTGGCAAGAAAGTTGAGCGAACCTAGCGCAAGCTGGGACCTGTCCATGCAGAGCAGAGAGAAGGGCACCACCCATGGCACGAGCGGTCGGCATCGACCTTGGCACCACCAACTCCGTCGTAGCAGTCCTCGAGGGCGGCGAACCGACGGTCATCGCCAACGCCGAGGGGTCGCGGACCACTCCCTCGGTCGTCGCCTTCGCCAAGAACGGCGAGGTCATCGTCGGTCAGGCCGCCAAGAACCAGGCGGTCACAAACGTCGATCGCACCATCCGCTCCATCAAGCGTGAGATGGGCACCGATTGGTCGGTTGACATCGACGGCAAGAAGTACACCCCGCAGGAGATCTCCGCACGGATCCTGCAGAAGCTCAAGCGTGACGCCGAGACCTACCTCGGCGAGACCATCACCGACGCTGTAGTGACGGTCCCGGCCTACTTCGAGGACGCCCAACGTCAGGCCACCAAGGAGGCCGGCGAGATCGCTGGCCTCAACGTCCTGCGGATCGTCAACGAGCCGACCGCCGCAGCCCTCGCGTACGGGCTGGACAAGGGCGAGAAGGAACAGACCATCCTGGTCTTCGACCTCGGTGGCGGCACGTTCGACGTCTCTCTGCTGGAGATCGGCGAAGGCGTCATCGAGGTCAAGGCCACCGCAGGTGACAACCATCTCGGTGGTGACGACTGGGACCAGAAGGTCCTCGAGCACCTGGTCAAGCAGTTCAACGTGGCCAACGGCATCGACCTGTCCAAGGACAAACTGGCCATGCAACGGCTGCGTGAGGCCGCGGAGAAGGCCAAGATCGAGCTGTCCGGTGCGCAGTCGACGAACGTCAACCTGCCCTACATCACGGCCGGCGCCGAGGGTCCGCTGCACCTGGACGTGACCATCACCCGCGCGGAGTTCCAGCGGATGACCCAGGACCTGCTCGACCGTACGAAGGCGCCGTTCAACCAGGCCATTCGTGACGCGGGGATCAAGCTCGCCGAGATCGACCATGTCGTCATGGTCGGCGGTTCCACCCGGATGCCCGCGGTCACCGACGTGGTCCGTGAGCTGACCGGCGGCAAGGAGCCCAACAAGGGCGTCAACCCCGACGAGGTAGTTGCAGTCGGGGCGGCGTTACAGGCCGGCGTGCTCAAGGGTGAGGTCAAGGACGTCCTGCTGCTCGATGTGACCCCGCTGTCGCTGGGGATCGAGACCAAGGGCGGGATCATGACTCGGCTGATCGAGCGCAACACCACGATCCCGACCAAGCGCTCGGAGATCTTCACCACGGCCGATGACAACCAGCCCTCGGTGCAGATCCAGGTGTATCAGGGCGAGCGCGAGATGGCGGCGTACAACAAGAAGCTCGGCATGTTCGAGCTCACCGGCCTGCCCCCGGCACCGCGTGGGGTCCCGCAGATCGAGGTCGCCTTCGACATCGACGCCAACGGCATCGTGCACGTCCACGCGAAGGACCTGGGTACGGGCAAGGAGCAGTCGATGACGATCACCGGCGGCTCGGCGCTGCCCAAGGACGACATCGCCCGGATGATGGCCGACGCCGAGGCGCACGCCGAGGAGGACAAGGCCCGCCGCGAGGAGGCCGAGACCCGCAACATGTCGGAGTCGATGGTCTACCAGACCGAGAAGTTCTTGGCCGAGAACGCTGACAAGCTGCCCGACGACACCAAGACCGAGCTCGGCGATGCGCTGAGCGAGCTCAAGTCCGCTCTCGGTGGGTCCGACGCCGCCGCGATCAAGGCTTCCTCGGAGAAGCTGTCGAGGCTCTCGCAGGAGGCTGGGTCGACGCTCTACGCCCAGCAACAGGCGGCAGGTGCCGCGGCAGATGACTCTTCAGGTGCGGGTACGGCCGGTCCTGCCGGCGGTCCAGGTGCCGCCGGGGGAGCTCCCGGTGGCGCTGCGCCGGACGACTCAGATGTCGTTGACGCCGAGATCGTCGATGACGACAGCGAGCAGAAGTGACCCCAGCAGACACCTCAGGTCTCTACGGCGACCGGGGCCGGTCCGAGGAAGAAGAGGACCAGCCCCGAGTCGTCGTACGGGATAAGCGACGGATCGATCCGATGACCGGAGAGGTGCGGGAGCCCGCCGCGGCACCCGCCTCCGGCTCCACGGCAGGAGTAACTGTGACCGACACCGCAACCACCGTCCCCAATGCGGCTGCGGACATGGCCCATCAACTGGCCGAGCGCACGGAGGACCTTCAGCGGGTCTCGGCGGAGTACGCCAACTACCGGCGCCGCGTTGACCGCGACCGGGTGCTGATCAGTGAACTGGCCCAGGAGCGCCTCGTTCTCGATCTGCTACCCGTGATGGACGACATCGACCGGGCCCGCGAGCACGGAGACCTGACCGGCGCGTTCAAGAGCACCGCAGACCGGCTCGCCGGCGTGCTCGACCGTGCCGGGGTGCAGGCGTACGGGGAGGTCGGTGATCCCTTCGATCCCGGCATCCATGAAGCCGTGCTGCACTCCGAGAGCGACGACGTCGCCGTCCCGACCTGCACCCATGTGATGCGCCGCGGTTATCGCCGCGGCGACCGGGTGCTGCGCGCGGCAATGGTGGGCGTTGCGGATCCCACAACCGCAGCCGAACCGACTCCGGATCCGGCCGCGGACGAAACGCCGGCACCGGCACAAGCACAAGCTAGCGCGGCGCCCGCCGAGGATTCTCCGGCGGACGACGAACGCACCGAGTAACGAGAGCTGGCCAGTGAGCACGAAGGACTTCATCGAGAAGGACTATTACGCCGCGCTGGGCGTCGCCAAGGACGCCAGCGCCGCGGAGATCAAGAAGGCCTATCGCGCGCTGGCCCGCGACCTGCACCCGGACAAGAACCCGAACAACTCCGGGGCGGAGGCCAAGTTCAAGGAGGTCTCCGAGGCCTACGACGTGCTCTCCGACACCACTCGGCGCGCCGAGTACGACGAGGCCAGGCGACTGTTCGGATCCGGCGGCTTCCGACCGGGCGGCTTTGGTGGCGGTCGCACTGGCGGCGCGTCCGGTGGGCAGATGTATGACCTCAACGACCTGTTCGGCGGCGGCGCCACGGGCGCCGGGGGGGTCGGGGGTCTCGGGGATCTGTTCGGTGGGTTGTTCGGAACGGGTGCTGGAGCCGGCACGCAGACCAGAAGCCGTCCGACTCGTGGCCGTGATGTCGAGACTGAAGCAACACTGTCGTTCGAGGAGGCGGTGCGCGGTGTCACGGTCCCATTGCGGATGCAGAGCCCGGGCACCTGCCGCAACTGCTCGGGCACCGGCGCCCGGCCCGGAACCGCACCAAAGACCTGCCCGACGTGCAACGGAGCGGGCGTCACCACGCGCAACCAAGGATCGTTCGCCTTCAGTGAGCCCTGCCGGGACTGCCGGGGCAGCGGCACGGTGGTCGACGATCCGTGTCCGGACTGCCGGGGCACCGGGATCACCAGCCAGACCCGGACCATCACCGTACGGATTCCGCCTGGCGTCAAGGACGGTCAGCGAATCCGGATAGCTGGCAAGGGTTCTCCCGGTCAGCGCGGCGCCCCGGCCGGCGACCTCTACGTGGTCGTACACGTCGGCGGGCATGACCTGTTCACTCGATCAGGCAACAACCTCGGCCTGACCGTGCCGATCTCCTACGCGGAGGCGGCCTTGGGCACGACGGTGCGCGTGCCGACGTTGGACGTTGCCGTGACCCTCAAGGTGCCGGCCGGAACCGCGTCGGGGCAGACCTTCCGGATCAAGGGTGCGGGCGTGCCGTCGGCAAGGAAAAACGGCGATCTGCTGGTGACCGTGGAGGTCGCCGTACCGCGAGAGTTGTCCGACGAGGCTCGTGCGGCCTTGCAGGCCTTCGCCGACGCCCAGGCCGAGGATCCTCGACCGACCATCACCGAGGCGGTGCGCAGCCGTGGCTGAGTTGTCTGAAGAGACACCGGTCTTCGTGATCTCGGTCGCGGCCCAACTGGCCGGAATGCATGCCCAGACGCTGCGCCAGTACGACCGGCTGGGCCTGGTCTCACCCGGCCGTACTCCGGGAGGTGGGCGCCGCTACAGCGCTCGCGACATAGCTCGGCTGCGGGCCGTGGCGCGGTTGTCCCACGAAGAGGGCATCAACCTCGCCGGCATCAAACGGATCATCGAACTGGAGTCGATGGTCGGCCGGTTGCAGCGCCGGCTGGACGAGATGGCCGATGAACTCGAAGAATCCGAGCAGCGCCGCATCTCGGCCGAGGCCGCCGTACACGCGTCCTACCGTCGCGACCTCGTGCCGGTGAACCAGCAAGGCATGCTGCTCTTCCGGCAACGCCCCCCGCGCTGATCCCGCACGCCCCGCATTTCCGCCTTTATGCGCATAACGGTCAAAATCAGTGAGGTTTCGTCGCCGTTATGCGCATAAAGGCGACCAGGGTGCGCCGCAGCCCCCGATTACTCCAGCGCGGCGTCCAGGGTGATCTCCACTCCGGTCAGCGCCTTGCTCACCGGGCAGGCAGTCTTTGCCTTCTGCGCCAGCTCGAGGAAACCGTCGGCGTCCACCCCTGCGACTTCGGCCCGGACGATCAAGTTGATCCCCGTCAACTGCAAACCTCCGGCCGGATCCTTGCCGACCGAGACATCGGCGGTGATCTCCATGCTGTGTGGCGTTGCGCCGGCTCGCTGGATCAGCCCGGCCAGGGACATCGCATAACAGGAGGAGTGGGCAGCAGCGATCAGTTCCTCCGGGCTGGTCGTCCCGTCGGCGTCGTCGGCTGCCCGCTTGGGAAACGACACGTCGTAGGTGCCGACCCCGGAACTGGTCATCTCGACCTGGCCGGAACCTTCCAGCACGGTTCCGGTCCAAGCGGTACGCGCGGTACGGGTCGGCATGATGTCTCCCTCAGTGGTGATATGGGCCCGTGATCTTGACGAAAGTGTCGGTTCAGCAGGCCAAAACGGCCCGTGAACCGACAATAACGTCAAGATCACCGAGAAAGAGAGGCATGCTCGACCACATGGAATCAAAGCTGACCACCCGGGCCCAGGAGGCCGTCGCCGCGGCGCAGCGCCTGGCCGTCTCCGGCGGTCATCCAGCGCTGGAATCGGTCCATCTGCTCCGGGCGTTGCTCGAGCAGTCCGACGGCATCGCCGTACCCCTGCTGCAAGCCGCCGGTGCCGACCCCGCCGAGGTACGAACGGCCGCCACCGCCGCCGTCAACCGGCTTCCGAGCGCCAGCGGGTCCAGTGTTTCCGCACCGTCTCCCTCTCGCGACCTGCTGCGAGTGCTCAACGCCGCCGGCGAGCAAGCCACGGCCCTGGGTGACGAGTACGTCTCGACCGAACACCTGCTGGTCGGCCTCGCGGCAGTCGGCGGTGAGGCGGCCAAGCTCCTGGCCAATGCCGGGGCGACCGACGATGCGCTGACCGCCGCTTTCCGCACCGTTCGCGGCAACCGGCGGGTCACCAGCCCGGATCCGGAAGCCACGTACCAGTCATTGGAAAAGTACGCGATCGATCTGACGCAGCGCGCTCGCGACGGCAAGCTGGACCCGGTCATCGGCCGCGACACTGAGATCCGCCGCGTCGTACAGGTGCTCTCCCGCCGCACCAAGAACAACCCGGTCCTGATCGGGGAACCGGGCGTCGGCAAGACCGCCATCGTCGAGGGGCTGGCCCAGCGGATCATCGCGGGCGACGTTCCGGAGAGTCTCAAGGGCAAGCGGATCATGTCGCTCGACCTGTCCGCGATGGTCGCCGGTGCCAAGTACCGCGGCGAGTTCGAGGAGCGGCTGAAGGCAGTCCTGTCCGAGATCACCGACTCGGCCGGCGAGATCATCACCTTCATCGATGAGTTGCACACGATCGTCGGCGCCGGCGCGACCGGTGACTCAGCCATGGACGCCGGCAACATGATCAAGCCGATGCTCGCCCGCGGCGAATTGCGGATGGTCGGCGCGACGACGCTCGACGAGTACCGCGAGCACATCGAGAAGGACGCCGCCCTCGAGCGCCGGTTCCAGCCGGTGCTGGTCGGCGAACCCAGTGTCGAGGACACGATCGGCATCCTGCGCGGGCTCAAGGAGCGCTACGAGGTGCACCACGGGGTACGGATCACCGA
>JALZIX010000398.1 GCA_030860025.1 Actinomycetota bacterium | reverse complement strand
GACATCGCTCGTGCCGTGGAACTGTTCGAGTCCGGACAGCTTCAGGAGGCTGCGTTGGCTTGGCGGTCCATGGCCGCCGACCCCGGACTCCCCCTTCGTGATCGAGTGCTGCAGCTGATCAACCTGGCCACGACCTACACCAAAATGAATCGCCCCGGCGAGGCCGAAGCGGCATACGACGAGGGCATCGCCATCGAGGATCAATTGTTACGAGGCTGGGCGCGAGAGTCCAAGGCAATATGGCTGGCCGAGCGCGGACGGGTTGGCGAAGCGGCCGCGCTCTACGAGTCGCTGCTCCGCCAATATTGGCTCGACTCGAGCGACATCCGGCGGTGCGAACAGAATCTGGCCTTGATTCGGAGCGGCGGATTGACAACCGCTCAATCGTAGGAGGACTGGCACGCATGTCGCCGGGGTTAAGTGCAGACACTGCGCTGACCCGATCACGGATCGTGGGTAGCCTGCGAGGATGCGGGTGCTGGAGATCTGGCGCTATCCGGTGAAGTCGTTGGGCGGGGAGCGAATCGACGAGGCCTCGATCGGGTCCGAGGGGGTCGAGGGCGACCGGCGGTACGCGATCTTCGATGTCAGCACCGGGTTCGGGCTGACCGCGCGTCGCGCTCCGGATCTGCTGTTCGCTGCGTCCCGGTTGCGCTCCGATGGCAGCGTCGAGATCACGCTCCCGGACGGTTCGATCGCTGCTGACGATGCCGAGCTTTCCGCCTGGCTCGGCAAGGAAGTCACCCTCCGCTCGACCGATCAGGTGGCCGAGCGGCGCTTCGAGAATCCGGCGGACTTTGAGACCGAGTCTGAGGACAGCTGGGAGCCCTTCGAAGGGTCGCGCGGTGCCTTTCAGGACTCCGGAAATGCAGCAGTCTCCTTGCTCTCGCGGCCCTCTATGCGCGACTGGGAGCAGCAGAGATTCCGGGCGAACGTCGTGCTCGACGAAGCCGGCGAGGACGAGTTCGTCGGAACCCGGATCAGGCTTGGCGAGGCGATTCTTGACGTACGGGATCGGCTCCCACGCTGTGTCATGACCACCCGGCCGCAGCCCGGCGGTATCGAGCGAAACCTCGACGTCTTGCGGACCATCCACCGTGAACGCGGCGGCTGCCTGGCGATCGGCGCCGTCGTGGTGGGGCCCGGCCGCATTCGTCCCGGTGATCAGGTCCGACGGCACGGCGGCTGAGCCAAGATCGTGAGCGCCCTGGATTGAGCGCTGGCGCATCCATGGCGCTCATGATCTTGCGCGAACGGGCAGCTTGACAGAGTTAGCCCAGGGCGGGCGCTGATCCGCCGGGCAGTTGCTTGCGCAGATGGACGAGGGTCAGGCCGGGCTTGAGTTGTTCCCGGTTCTCCTCGACGTACCCGTTGCGTTCGTAGAGTCGCAGGTTCCCCGTACTCAGGTGCCCGGTGAACACGGCCGCGCTCGTCACGTCCGGTCCCGCCTCGGACTCCGCGGCGGCCAACAGCGCCGTACCCAGACCCATGCCCTGCAGGTCCGGAGCGACGACGAGCCGCCCAATGCGGAGGGTGTCACCGTCGACGACCGAGCGCACCGCACCGACGATTCGGGAGCCGCGAATCGCCTTGTGCCCGAAGCTGTTCGAAAGCTCCTCGACCAGCTCAGGCAACGTCTGAACCAGCGGCGGTAGGGACGGGTCGTCGTAGAGCTGAGCTTCCGACACGTACGCGGCCCGCTGCAGCGTTAGCACTTCACCGGCATCGGCCAATGACAGAGGCGCGATCAGTGGAGCGTCCACGAAGCCCTGTTGACCCAGCTCCAGGTCGATGAAGGCAGCGATCATGGCCCGGTAAGTGCGCTCGATGACGTCGGGATCGGCCTTCAGGTCGGCGCCGATCGCGCGGACGCCGTCGATGACCCGCTCGACGCGCTCGGGATCGCGTACGTCAGGCGCCATCGCCTTGAGCTTGCCCGCGGTCCGTACCCAGATCTCGCGTTCGGCGATCCCAGTAACGATCTTGTGATCGACCCGGTCGATCTCGACCCGCACGTTGTGCAGCGCGCTCTGCCCGGCGGCGCTTCTGGCAGCCTCCTCCTCGGTCACGACTAGCAGTATGGGCACATGGGCAAGCGGCCGGCGCCGGCGCCGCTTTTCGCGCCGGTGGCTATCGTCGGTCGCTGACAGTCCACAGCAGACAGCGGCGAGTCGTGACCGACGAGGCAGGTACGAGTGAAGTCAGGCATCAACTTCGAGGACCGCAACGCCGAGATCCGCCCTCAGGACGACCTGTTCGGCTACGCGACCGGCGGATGGATCGAGCGCGCCGAGATCCCTGAGGATCGGTCACAGCACGGCAGCATCATCGAGGTCATCGATGCCGCGGAGCAGCACCTACGCGCGATCGTCGAGGAGGCAGCGGCGAGCGATTCAGCGCCTGGGACTCCCGCGCGCAAGGTGGGAGATCTGTACGGCAGTTTCATCGACACCGACCGCGTCGATGCCCGCGGGACGACTCCGATCGCCGAGGAGTTGGCCGCGGTTGGTGCCGTACAGGATGTGGCCGGACTGCTGGCCCTGGCGGGTCGGCTGCACCGGACCGGGGTCAGTGATGCCATCGGGCTCTACGTGGACACCGACGCCCGGGACTCCTCGCGATACCTGGTCCACCTCACTCAGTCCGGGCTCGGTCTGCCCGACGAGTCCTACTACCGCGACGACTCCTTTGCCGAGATCCGCGGGGCCTACGTCGCCCACCTCGCGCGGATGCTGCAGCTGGCCGGATATGCAACCGACGCCGCCTTCGGACAGGACATGGCCGGCCGGATCATGGCGCTGGAGACCCGGTTGGCTACCGGACACTGGGATGTCGTCCGGTCCCGCGACGCGGTGGCGACGTACACACTGATGAACCGCGACAAGTTGCAAGCCCAAACACCACGCGTGGATTGGGCTGCGTGGCTGTCTGGCCTGGGTGCCTCCGACGATGCCTTCGACGAGGTCATCGTGCGGCAGCCGAGTTATCTGACGTCATGGTCGGATGCGCTGGCCGACGCGCCGCTGGCCGACTGGAAGGACTGGCTGGCCTGGCAGGTGATCAGCAGCCGCGCCCCCTACCTGGCCAAGGACCTCGATCAGGAGCGCTTCGACTTCTACGGACGCACCTTGAGTGGGACCCCCAAGCAGCGGGACCGCTGGAAGCGGGGGATCTCCCTGGTTGAGGGTGCTCTCGGTGAAGTGGCCGGCCAGCTGTACGTCGAACGGCACTTCCCGCCCCGGGCCAAGGAGCGCATGGTGCAGTTGGTGGCCAACCTGGTCGAGGCCTATCGCCGCAGTATCGAATCCCTGGACTGGATGGGTGAGCAGACCAAGCGCCGGGCCTTGGACAAGCTCGCGTCGTTCACGCCCAAGGTCGGCTATCCCGACAAGTGGCGGGACTACTCGGCGCTGGAGATCGACCGGGAAGACCTGGTCGGGAACGTTCGGGTGGCATCCGCTTTCGAGTTGGACCGGGACCTGAACAAGATCGGTGCACCGGTCGATCGCGGTGAGTGGTTCATGACGCCGCAAACGGTCAACGCCTACTACAACCCCGGCATGAACGAGATCGTGTTCCCGGCCGCGATCCTGCAGCCGCCGTTCTTCGACGCCGGGGCCGACGACGCGGCCAACTACGGCGGCATCGGCGCGGTGATCGGGCACGAGATCGGGCACGGCTTCGACGACCAGGGCTCGACCTGCGACGGCGACGGCGCGCTGCGCGACTGGTGGACCGCGGAGGACCGGCAGCG
>JALZIX010000389.1 GCA_030860025.1 Actinomycetota bacterium | reverse complement strand
CCTCATGCGCGGCTGTGGTCAACTGATTGGCGAACAGCAAGCCGTATTCGTGGCGGTGGGCCAGCGCCCAGTTACGGAAGGCGTGCGCCATCCCGGTGAGCCGGGCGGTGGGATCGGCGGCGTCAATCGCATCCCGAGCTCGGACGAGTTCCTCGATCAACTCCTCGTAGAGGCTGCCGCCGACGAGGTCGAGGAGGTCGTCGTGACCGTCGACATAGCGATACAGCGCGGGAGCGGTCATGCCGACGGCTCGGGCCACTGCCCGCATGTTGATCTCGTCTCCGTTGCGAACCAGGTCCCGGGCAGCCGTCAGGATCTCCTGCCTCGTCTGCTCCCGAACCCGCTCCCGGCGAGTCGGCGCGGAACCGACCGTCGAGGTGTCGACAAGACCTTTCCTCGACGGGTTGACAAGGCTCATGACCGCAAGCATAGTGAACGCCGTTAACTGTGAACATCGTTAACCGGTGTAATGGTTGTTCACTCAAATGCAGAGGGACGCTGGGGGAAGAGATGGAACGCTGGGGACGGTGGGTGGCCAGGCGCCGTTGGGTGGTGCTTGCCGCCGGTCTGCTGGTCACGCTTGCGGCCGGCGCGTGGGGCCTCGGTGTCTTCGGCTCGTTGTCCGACGGTGGGTTCGACGACCCGGACAGTGAATCGGCGCGCTCCGATGCAGCCATCGTCGACGCCTTCGGCCAGATCGACGCGGACATCCTGGTGCTCTACTCGAGCGAGGACGGCGTCCAGGCCAACGACCCGGCCTTCAAGCAGGCAGTGACCGACACCGTCGATGCGCTGCCGACCGCCGACGTCGTCAAGTCAGTGACGACCTACGGCAGCGGTGGGCCTGGCCTGGTCTCCGAGGACGGTACGGCGACGCTGGTCCCGATCACACTTGCCGGTGCCGACATCGACGAGCGTCAGGCCACCTACGAACGGATCCGTGCTGATCTGGACGCACCCGGCCTCAGAACGGAAGTCGGGGGTCAAATCGCACTGTTCTCGGACGTGGGCACGCAGGTCGAATCCGACATCGCGCGGGCCGAGTCGCTGACCATCCCGCTGGTCGTACTGCTATCCCTGTTCATCTTCGGCAGCCTGGTCGCGGCGACTCTCCCAGCGTTGATTGGTGGGCTCGCGATCCTCGGCTCCTTTGCGCTCTTGCGGCTGTTCACCACCGTCACTGACGTGTCGATCTTCGCGATCAACATCATCACGTTGCTCGGCGTCGGATTGGCGATCGACTATGCGCTGTTCGTCGTCAGCCGGTTCCGCGAGGAGTTGCACTCCGGACACACCACGTCGGTTGCCATTACCCGCACCATGGCCACAGCCGGTCGTACGGTCATGTTCTCCGGACTGACGGTCGCGGCTTCTCTCGCCTCGCTGTTGCTCTTTCCGCAGGTCTTCCTGCGCTCGATGGGCTTTGGCGGTATGGCGGCCGTGCTGGTCGCCATGGTCACCGCCCTCACTGTGCTGCCCGCTCTACTGGCCGTACTCGGTCCGAAGGTGGATGCAGGTCGGATGCCGTGGCGGCGCCGTACGCGGGCATCGGTGACAGGCGCCTTGGCCACGAACGGCGCGTGGGCGCGAATCGCACATTTCGTGATGCGCCGCCCCGTCGTGGTGATGACCACAGTGGTTGTTGGGCTCTTGGCGCTGGGCTCGCCGTTCCTGCGGGTGGAGTGGACTGGCGTTGACGAGCGTGTCCTGCCTGCTGACATCGAGAGTCGGGTAGTGAGCGAGCGCCTGACCGCAGACTTCCCGGGTCAGGACTTCAGTCACGCCGAGGTCGTCGTCTCCGGCGCTGAACCCGACGCTGCGCAGGCATACGCGCGGGAGCTCGGTGCCGTCGATGGCGTTGAGAACGTGAGCCTCGTCCAGGAGGGCGACGGGACGACGCTGTACGACGTCAGCTACGCAGCGATCGACAACAGTGAAGAGGGCAGGACGCTCGTCGCGGACCTGCGAGACGTAGCCGTCCCAGACGGTGCTGAGGCGCTGATCGGCGGGCAGAGCGCGCAGTTGGTGGATCTGCTGGCGTCGCTGTCGGACACCCTGCCGTGGATGGGACTGATGGTCGTGCTGGCGATGCTCGTGCTGCTGTTCTTGGCCTTTGGTTCGGTGGTGCTGCCGCTCAAAGCCATTGTGGTGAACGCGATCTCAGTCGTGGCCTCATTCGGTGTCGTGGTCTGGATCTTCCAGGATGGGAATCTCTCGGACTTCCTCGGCTTTACCCCATTGGGGGCGCTCGATGCGACGCAGCCGATCCTGATGCTCGCCATACTCTTCGGGCTGTCGATGGACTACGAGGTCTTCCTACTCTCGCGAATCCGTGAGCAGTGGGACCGCGGCGCTGATAACACCACCGCGGTGGCGACCGGTCTGCAGCAGACCGGTTCGATCATCACCAGCGCTGCCCTGCTGTTGGCCGTGGTGATCGGCGCCTTCGCGACGTCGGGGGTCACGTTCATCAAGATGATCGGGATCGGCATGCTGGTCGCCATCCTGGTCGATGCGACGGTCGTACGGACCCTCCTCGTACCGGCAGCCATGCGGCTCATGGGTAGGGCGAACTGGTGGGCTCCGGCCCCGCTGGCGCGTTGGTGGCAGCGGTACGGCTTCCGCGAGTCAACGGGGCCGAACGTGAGCCGAGATGATGATCGGGACGAATCGCGGCTCGTCCTGACCAGTTGACCGGCTGACTTCCCGCACCTTGCTTCAGCGCGCGGCGAACCAATGAATGAACCCGCAGCGTCGGCAGATCAGGCAGTTGGCGGAGAAGTTGAAGGTCTCCGGGTTGAACGGCGTCGTACCCCGCGGATTGATCAACAAGTAATCCGCTGGCTGGAAATCGTTCCACTGGCAGTGCACGCAGTGCATGTCCGGACCGGCGGGTTGTTGGTGCGGGGCAGGCTCGGGCGGTTGTACGTACGCCTGTGCCTGCTGGGTCTGGCCCTGGTTGTACGCCGGGGACTGGATGTACGCCGGGGTCTGCGACGGATGGGACTGGGACTGGTCGTACTGCTGGGTCGGGTAGGGCTGAGCCTGCACAGCCGGCTGTGCGCGTAATTCCCCCCAACTCATGCCGTTCCACCAACGATCGCCGTTGCCCTCGGGATCGGGGTACCAGCCTGCTGGCGTGCCGCCCTGTCCTTGGGTCATATGCATCCTCCGTGAGAGCCTTCGTCCGGGGTGAGCAGGGATGGTCGCAGACGGTGCGTCACTGCTTGTTCAGCGGGCGCGGCTGCGCGATGGCCGGGTGTGTGACATCGCCATCGACTCTGGAGTCGTGGTCGGGATCAACGACTTACCCCAGCCACCGCACGCCCCGGCTTCGCCCGGCCGCTCGGCAGTCTCCAGCGCTCGGATACGACGCAGCGGCGGCACTGACGGTGCCGCCCTGCCGACGATTGATGCCGAGGGCCGGCTCGTGACTGAGTCATTCGTCGATGCGCACCTGCACTTGGACAAGGTCTATACGTTGCCCCGGATCGGCGATGCCGCAATAACTGCGTACACCGGCTCGGAGATGGTCGACGCCGCAGCCGGCATCCACCTGGCCCGCGCGGTCAAGGCCGAGTACGACCGGGCGTGGATCACCCCGAACGTGACCAGAGCGTTGCGCGAGGCGGTCCGAAACGGGGTCTTGCACATCCAGGCCTTCGTGGACGTGGACACCGCCGCTGGGCTCGAGGGCCTGCATGGCGTCCGCGCGGCACGTGAGCAGTTCGCGGATGTGCTCGACGTCCGAATCGTGGCCTTTCCGCAGGACGGTGTGTTACGCGATCCTGGGGCGGCGGCCTTGTGTGCCGAGGCGATGCAGCTGGGCGCCGATGTGGTCGGCGGCATCCCGTGGATCGAGGAAAGTCCGGCGGACATGACCGAACATGTGACGTGGGCGTGTGCACTGGCCGCGCGGCTGGGCACGCGGGTGGCGATGCTGGTCGACGATGCCGGCGACTCGTCGCTGCGAACGAGCGCGATGCTCGCCGAGGCGATGATCGAGCATGGCCTGGTCGGTCGCGGGGTAGCCTGCCATGCCCGGGCCGTCGGCAGCTACCCGCTCGAGGATCAGGCCCGGCTGGCCGCCCTGGCTCGTCGATCCGGTCTTGGATTTGTGAGTGATCCGCACACGGGGCCGTTGGCGCTGCCCGTCCGGACCTTCCTCGAGGCCGGAGTCCGGGTGGCGCTAGGTCAGGACGACATCGAGGACGCCTATTACCCGTACGGCCGGCACAACATGCTCGAGGTCGCCTTCCTTGCCTCACACCTGCTGGAGTTCAAGACAACTCCCGACCAAGAGGTGTTACTGGACATGGTCACGCGGTCAGCGGCCGCGATGCTCGGGATCGCCGGACACCGGCTTTCAGTCGGTAACCCGGCCAACCTGTGCATCCACGATTCGGAGCGCTTGGTCGACGTCCTGCGCGAACACGCCGCCCCGCATTGGGTGATCAGCCGAGGACGCGTGGTCGCCGAGACCGAGACCCTCACCCACTGGCCAAATTCCCCGTGATCTTGACGAAAATGTCGGTTCAGAGGCCTGTTTGAGCTGCTGAACCGACATTTTCGTCAAGATCACCGCTGTTTCACGAGCACTCGTGTGCAGGATGGAGCCATGCCGCCCGTACTCGACAAAGACGCTGTGAATGCCGCTCTCCGAGATCTTCCCGACTGGCGTGCTTTCGACGATTCGCTGCATGCCGGATTCGACGCACCCAACTATCCGAGCGCCATCCGGCTGGTGGAAAGGATCGGCGTCACCGCCGAGGAGCTGAACCACCATCCCGACATCGACATCCGCTGGAAGAAAGTCGTCTGCACCTTGTCGACGCACTCCGAGGGTGGCATCACCGAGTACGACCTGAACTTGGCTGGTCGGATCAGTCTCCTCGCGAATGAGCTTGGCGCAGAAGCGACGCCGGCGCCGCTGCACAAGGTGGAGATCGCCATCGACTGTATGGACCCGGACGCCATCCGGGATTTCTGGCGATCAGGCCTGGGGCTGCGGGAGATATCTGTACCTGACGGCGGACAAGCCCTGACCGATCCCGCAGGAACACTTCCGGCGGTCTGGTTCCAGGAGATGACCGAGCCCCGAACCGACCGGAATCGGATCCACATCGATGTCTACGTCCCACCCGAGGAGGCCGAGGCTCGCGTCGCGGAGGTCCTTGCCGCGGGCGGTCGACTCGTCACCGACGCGCACGCCCCGAGCTGGTGGGTTCTGGCAGATGCGGAGGGAAACGAGCTGTGTGTCTGTGTCTGAAACTGGTCAGGGCGGCGGGTTCGCCAGTCCGCGGCCGGCGGTACGGGCCAGAATTCGCGCCCCCTGGTCAGCCATAGCCGATTACGCCGTCTTCGGTCACTGCGATCAAGCTGGCGCCGGTGCGCTCGATCCGCGACAGACCCTCCGGAACGGCTCCGGCCGGGATCGTCGAACGCGCGAGTTCCGCGCCGCTGAGGGCATTTCGGCTGACGAACGCACCGTCTTCCGGTACAACGAGCCCGAAGTCGCTGAGGGCTGGTGCCCCGGTGGCGGCCACCGTCCACAGCGTCTGGCCACTGCTCGGGTCGATGGCGTAGAGCCTGCCGCCGACATGGACCAATGGAACTGCGCGGCCGCCGGGCTGACCCGCGAACATAGTTGAACCAGGGCCTCCCGCGTCGGCGGTCAGCGTTGACTGCACGACGCCGTTACGCGAGCTGAGGATCATGAGTTGCTGTCCGGCGAGCAGGCTGACGACCCCATCGGCACCGAGCACGGTGACCTCGCCAGTCGGCGGTGCGACCCGCCACTTCGGTTGGCCGCCATAGAGGTCGAACTGCGCCAGCCACGTCGTCCCGGTCTCACATCGTTCGAGAGCAACCACGCCGGTATTTCCGACGGCGATGCTGCTCAGTTCACAGCCCACCGGTGGGTTGTACCGCCAGAGAAGGGAGTTCCCAACGGCGTCGAGGACCGCGAGGCCAGTAGGGGTCGTAGCCACGGCCGCGGTGCCGGACCCCAGCATCTGGAGGCGTTCGCTGAAACCGACATTGCGATACCACCGACGTAGGCCGGTGCCTGCCTCCAACGCGACCGCCTCGTTGCACCTGCCGGTGGTCCGGAAGATCGCCACGACCACGTCGTCCAGCACGGTGAGGTCGCACATCGTCGCCGAGGAGCGCAGGTAGTGCCAGCGTTCTTCGCCGGTCTGTGGATCGAGTCCGCGGATGCCGCGCGGGCTCGAGGTGATGACGGTGTCGCTTGCCACGGCCAGTTGGTCGTCGACTTCGGCTGCTGAGGTCCACAACTGGCGAAGCTGCCCGGGTAGCGGAGCCTCGCTCGTCGGGTCCTCCGCGGCCGTACGGACGTCGGTATTTCCCGAGTCGCTGCGGGCCGCCAGCAGTGTCGCGGCCACCAAGGCGAGCACCGCGACACCGACCCAGACGAGCGCCGGCCAAGAGGGCCGAGCGAGCCTGCCGTGCCAGAGTCCAGCCATCGTGCATGGAACGGTACTGAGCGGTCAGTCCGCGGCTTGCGCGGGACGCCGCCGACGACTCCGCGAGCGGGTCGCACGGGACGTCGCGGAAGATGGCGAGCCAGTACCGTCTGCGCCTTTGGAGCTTTCGGGTTTGCCACCGGAATCCGAGGCGCCTTCGGTCGGCTGGCCGCCGCGGGTCCGGTTGCGCGAACGTGACCGGGTCGGCCGCCGAGCCGGCTCGCCGGAATCGGCAGGATGGTCGGAATTCGAGCGGCCATCGCGGCGCGACCGGCCACCGGTGGACCCAGAAGAGCGCTCTGAGCCTGAACTACCGCGACCTGCCGAGCCGCCGGAACGCCCCGCGCCGCCGGAACGCCCCGAGCCCCCGGAACGCCCCGCGCCGCCGGAAGCACCTCGGCCGCGACCGGTTTCGCCGAGATCCTCGACCTGCTCGGCGGACAGCCCCTCCCGGGTACGAGCCGAACGCGGAAGTCGACCGGTTGCCGAAGCGGGGATCCCGAGGTCGGTGTAGTAGTGCTCGGAGGTGGAGTAGGTCTCTGGCGGTTCATGGAACGGCAGGTCCAGGGCGGTGTTGATCAAGCTCCAGCGGGGCAGGTCATCCCAGTCCACGTAGGTCACCGCGATGCCTTTGCCACCGGCTCGACCGGTACGGCCAATGCGGTGCAAGTAGGTCTTCTCATCCTCGGGGCACTGGTAGTTGACGACGTGGCTCACGCCGGTGACGTCGATCCCGCGAGCCGCGACATCGGTCGCGACGAGGACGTCGACCTTCCCGGAGCGGAACGCGCGCAGCGCCTGCTCGCGGGCGCCCTGACCCAGGTCGCCGTGCACCGCAGCAGCGGCGAATCCCCGGTCGACGAGTTCGTCGGCGACCTTCTGGGCAGTCCGCTTGGTCCGGCAGAAGACCATCGTCAGGCTGCGGTCGGTCGCCTGCAGGAGTCGTGCGAGCAATTCGTGCTTGTCCAGGTTGTGCGCGCGGTAGACGTACTGCGTCGTGTCCGGGACGGTCGAGCCCTCGTCGTTCCCGTGGGCGCGGATGTGGGTCGGCTGGGTCATGAACTGGCGGGCCAACGTCACGATCGGTCCGGGCATGGTCGCGGAGAACAGCATCGTCTGCCGCTGGGTCGGAACCATGCTCAGGACCCGTTGGATGTCGGGCAGGAACCCCAGGTCGAGCATCTCGTCTGCCTCATCGAGGACGAGCACGCTGACCTGACCGAGGAGGAGGTGACGCTGCTCGGCAAGGTCCAGCAGCCGGCCGGGCGTACCGACGACGATCTCGACGCCTTTACGCAGCGCCTCGATCTGCGGCTCGTACGCACGGCCACCATAGATCGCCTGGACGCGGATGCCGCGTTTCGAGCCAGCAGTGGCCAGGTCACGCGCGACCTGTACGCAAAGTTCGCGGGTGGGTACGACGACGAGCGCCTGCGGCAGGCCGTCCGCGCCGTCACTCCTGTTGGTCAGCCGCTGCAGCATGGGGACGCCGAAACCGAGCGTCTTGCCGGTGCCCGTACGAGCCTGTCCGATCAGGTCGTGACCGGCCAGGGCGATCGGGAAGGTGAGTTCCTGGATCGCGAAGGTACGGGTGATGCCGACCTCGGCCAGGGCGTCGGTGATGTCGGGGTCCACGTTGAAGTCAGTGAACAGCGGCGCGGTCTCCTTGACCGGCGCGCGGGCCGCGAGATCCTCGACGGATTCGACCTCGGGGGCACCCTCGGTCGCGTGCTCAAGGGCTACTGCCTCGTCGTGACTCCGGTGATGATGGCCGGATTGGGTCTGCTTTTGATTGGTGTGAATACTCACTGCTGTCGCCTCAAAACTGTGTCGGACCGGGTCGGCCAGGTGTCACCCTTCGCGCCGACAACCGGAGGCGATCGCAGAGGTGAGTGGCCGAGTTCGGATCTCAGGCGACTCAGGAAGTCGATCGCCGTGGCGCGTTCCGGGTTCCCGGAGAGCACCGAACAGGCGTTGACGCACAGATACGCGAGCCGTTGTCCGGTTCGCCGTATCCAGTCTAGCTCAGGGATAACCTTGGCCCTCCGATCTCGCTTGGAAGGGTGTCGAACTGACGGACAACGCGGTCGTGGACCTGCTCGGAGTGCTGGCCTACGGCGAGTTGACGGCCTTTGATCGACTGGCCGAGGACGCCCGCATGGCACCGACGATGACCGGTCGGGCGGCGCTGGCCAGGATGGCAGGAGCTGAGATCGGCCACTTTGCCCTGCTCTGCGATCGACTCATCGAACTTGGTGTCGATCCGGAGAAGGCGATGTCCCCCTTCGCCGCGCCGATCGACGCCTTCCATGACGGAACCCGGCCGAGCACTTGGCTAGAGGGCTTGGTCAAGGCCTATGTCGGCGATGGCCTTGCGGCCGACTTCTATCGCGAAGTCGCCAATTTTCTCGATGAGTCAAGCCGTGCACTCGTGCTGTCGGTGCTGGCAGACACCGGACATGCCTCGTTCGCCGTTCGTGAGGTACGCGCCGCGATCCAGGCTGACCCCGCGATCGGCGGCCGGCTCGCCTTGTGGGGCCGACGGATCGTCGGCGAGGCGCTCACGCAGTCCCAGCGAGTGATCGCCGAACGCGACCAATTGGCCGAACTCCTCATCAAGGGGACCGGCGATCTGGCCGGTGTCGGCGCACTCCTGAACCGGATCACCGCCGCGCACACCATACGGATGGCCCACCTGGGCCTGAGTTCCTGAAATATGGGTAGGAGTGACACGTGACCTTTCGAGAAGGCGTCAGCGTCGATCCGGGCCGTGAGCGGGGCGGGCGCGGGGGCGGGCGCCGCGGCGGGATCGCGGTCGGCGGTGGCGGTGGTCTGATCGTCCTGGTCCTCGCGGTGCTCTTCGGCTTCAATCCCGGGGACATCCTCGGCGGTGGCGACACTGGCGCGCAGGACCAGACTCAGGGCGATGACGACTTCGCCGAGTGCACCACCGCAGAAGCGGCCAACACCAATATCGACTGTCGGATCATCGCGACGGCTGAGAGCCTGGATGCGCTGTGGGTGGAACTCCTACCCGACAGTGGCGGTCCGGCTTACGTGCAGCCCGGCCTCGACCTCTTCGTGGGTTCGGTGAGCACCGGATGCGGCGCGGCAAGCAGTGCTACCGGACCGTTCTATTGCCCGACCGACCAGACCGCCTACTTCGACTCGGACTTCTTCCAACTCCTGGAGACTCAGTTCGGTGCCAACAGCGGCCCACTGGCCCAGGAATACGTGGTGGCGCATGAGTTCGGGCATCACATCGAGAACCAGTTGGGGCTGCTCAACCGGGCACAACAGGATCCGCAGGGGCCAGAGTCCGGCGGCGTGCGCGTCGAGCTGATGGCCGACTGCCTGGCCGGAATCTGGGCAAAGAACGCCTCGACCGTGCCCGACCCCGAAACTGGCACGCCGTTCCTGGAGCCGCTCACCCAACAGGACATCGACGACGCACTGTCAGCGGCCGCCGCGGTCGGGGATGACCGAATTCAGTCCTCGCAAGGGGGCCAGGTCAATCCGGAGTCGTTCACCCATGGCACGTCGGAGCAGCGCCAGCGCTGGTTCATGATCGGGTATGACCAGGGTTCGCTGGAGGCCTGTAACACCTTCGATACCGACGACCTGTGAGAGCGGCCTGGCGGAGCCTGACCACATGTTGGCCGGAGGACGGCTGGCGGAGGGACTAACTGTCGACCGCCAGCCGGTAGCCCCGCTTGACCACGGTCTGCACGATGTCCGGCACGGCCAGGGCCGTCCGCAACCGCGCGATGGCGGTCTCCACCGCATGCTCGTCGGTACCTCCGCCGGGCATCGCGGCGAGCAGGGCTCCGCGCGTCACGACCCGCCCCGGATCTGCGGCCAGTTGACCGAGCAGGGCGAGCTGAGTGGGCGGGATGGGGTGCAGCGCTCCGTCGATGACGACCGCCTGGCCGCGCAACTCCAGGCGATGCCCGGCCACGAGGCAGCTGCGAGCTCTGGCGGACAATTCAGTGGTGACCGTGCGGACCAATGCTCCGATCCTGGCCCGCTCCGGTACGACGACCGGGATCCCTGATGCCACCAGAGGAGCGGCAGTGACGGGGCCGACGCAGGCGCAGAGCACGTCGTGCATGAGGCGGTGGAGCAATGCCGCCGCGACGTCGAGTTCCCTGCCTCGCCGCAGCATGCTGGCCGCTGCCGGAGCGCTGGTGAAGCAGACCGCATCCAGGCTGCCATCAACCACCGCCGTGACCAAGCGGTCGAGGGGCCCCAAGTCCTCCGGCTGAACCCAGCGATAGACGGGCACCTCGACGACACGCGCGCCGCCAGCTCGGATGCTCGAGACGAAGTCCGGCAACGGCTCACCATGCAGTTGCAAGGCGACCCGGACCCCACTGAGATCCCTGGCACGCAGATGCGAGAGCACTTCGGCGGTCGACTCCGACACAGGTGACCAGGCATCGGTCAGCCCCGCTGCGCGCACAGCGCCGCGGGCCTTGGGTCCACGGGTCAGCAGTTCTCCAAACGAGAGGGCGCCCGTCAGGTCATCGGTCAGACCCCAGCCGTCCGCTGCTTCGATCCAACCCCGGAACCCGATACCGGTCGTGACCACCGTGATATCCGGCGGGGTGGCGATCAGTGCCCTCGTGGCCGCCAGTAACTCTGTGTCGTCGGCCACTGCCACGATGCGGATGGCCGGCCCGTGCAGCACCTCTGCGCCCCTGCGCTGCAACAGCGACCCCAATTCGGCCGCTCGTCTCGCCGCCGTCACTCCGACGCTGAACCCCGCGAGCGGCGCCACACTCGGGTCATCCGAGCCGTGCGGTACACCGGTGCCAGGCAACAGCACATCGGTCCTCATGGGGCTCCTTCGATGACGGCCAGGGAGCTCACGTGATGCGCGACCTCGATGACGCCGGCTCGAACTCGCACCTCGAATGTCGGCACCGAGACGCCTGGATCGTCCAAGCAGACTCCGGTGGCCAACGCGAATCGCTGCTTGTACATGGGGGAGATCAGCACGGCCACCCCGCCGTCGTCGCCGATCAGCCCGCGGCTGAGGACCGATGCCGCACTGAACGGGTCCATGTTTGCCACCGCATAGAGGTCATCGGCATGCGTACGAAAGATCGCGACTGCTCGTCCGCCGATCCAGGCCGCGACTCCCCGTCCTGGTTGCAGGCGTTGCCACTCACACACCGCCGACCAGACGTTCCGCTCGGTCACCGGTTCGCTGCCAGCTGAGGACCGCTTACCAGGACCGGCTGACTACCGCGCCGGTTACCGGCCGGCACCCGCTGCCCGCGACGATCAACGACGGAGATGCTCGGATCAGGTGTGTCCGGGGCGTTGATGAAGGAGGCGAACCGGGCCAGCTTGTCCGAGTCGTCAAGGACTGCGCGCCATTCATCGGAGTAGGCATCGACATGCCGCTGCATGGCCGCCTCCAGATCCGCGGCAATGCCGAGGCTGTCCTCCACCACCACATCGCGGAGGTGGTCGATGCCGCCGTCCAACTCCTCGATCCAGGCAGCGGTCCGCTGTAGACGATCGGCCGTGCGGACGTAGAACATCAGATATCGGTCGAGGCAGGCGATGAGCGCGTCGGTGTCGAGGTCGCCGACGAGCAATTCCGCATGCCGCGGGCTGAAGCCGCCGTTTCCGCCGACGTAGAGGTTCCAGCCGACCTCGGTGGCGATCACTCCGAAGTCCTTGGACTTCGCCTCTGCGCACTCCCGGGCGCACCCCGAGACGCCGCCCTTGAGCTTGTGTGGTGCCCGCAGCCCGCGATAGCGGAGTTCGAGTCTGATCGCCAGGGACACCGAGTCCTGAACGCCGTAGCGGCACCAATCGGTGCCGACACAGGACTTCACCGTGCGCAGGGCCTTGCCGTAGGCATGTCCGGACTCGAAACCGGCATCGACCAGGCGACGCCAGATGAGCGGAAGGTCGTCAACCCGGGCGCCGAACAGGTCGATCCGCTGCCCGCCGGTGATCTTCGTGTACAGCTCGAAGTCGCGGGCGACCTCACCGAGGACGATCAACTTCTCCGGAGTGATCTCACCGCCCGGAACTCGCGGTACGACCGAGTACGTACCATTGCGCTGCAGGTTGGCCAGGAAGTGATCGTTGGTGTCCTGCAGCGCGGCCTGCTCCCCGTCGAGGATGTGCCCCGATCCCAGCGAGGCGAGGATGGATGCGACGGCTGGCTTGCAGATGTCGCAGCCCGATCCTTGGCCGTGCTTGGCGATCAACTCGGAGAACGTCGAGATCCCGGTCGCCCGAACGATCTCGAACAGCTCCACTCGGCGATGCGTGAAGTGCTGACACAGGGCGGTCGTCTGGGCGACGCCCGCTTCGACGAGCAACTTCTTCAGCGTGGGGACGCACGACCCGCACCCTGTGCCGGCGTTCGTGCACAGCTTGAGCGAGCTCACGTCCGTACAGCCGCCGGTCCTGATCGCTGAATCCAGCGCACCCTTGGTCACTGCGTTGCACGAGCAGATCTGCGCATCGTCGGGCAGGGCGCCGAGGCGCAGACTCACCCCACCAGTCGAGATGAGCGCAACTGGATCCGCTGGCAAGGCCCCGCCGAGCAGCGGGCGAAGCAGGTCGTAGTTGGCGGCATCGCCGACCAACAGCCCGCCGAGCAACGTGCTTGCGTCGTCGGAGACGACCAGCTTGGAGTACGTGCCGGCCACCGGATCGTTGACCACGACCTCGAGTGACCCGCGGGTCTGCGCGTGCACGTCCCCGAAACTGGCCACGTCCACTCCGAGCAGCTTGAGCTTGGTGGATGTGTCCGCCCCAGGAAAGGACGCGTTCCCACCCAGCAGCCGGTCGGCCACTACCTCGGCCATCGCATACCCGGGCGCAACCAGGCCGTAGATGGTTCCGTCCAGCGACGCGCACTCGCCGATGGCGTAGATCTGTTCGTCGCGGGTCCGGCATCGTCGGTCCACCGCAACTCCGCCGCGCGGGCCCACCGCCAGTCCCGCAGCGCGGGCCAGAGAGTCGGCGGGGCGGATGCCGGCGGAAAAGACGACCACGTCGGCGTCTAGTTCGGTGCCATCGGACAGCCGAGCGATGAGGCGCTGGCCGTCGGCCTGGATGGATTGGGTCGAGACCCCGCAGCGCACGGACACGCCTAGTTGTTCCACGAGCCGCCGCAGCAGAGCGCCGCCACCGTCGTCGACCTGCATCGGCATCAGCCGAGGCGCCATCTCGATGACCTGAGGCGAGAGTCCCAGTTGGCGCATGGCGTGGGCGGCTTCCAGACCGAGCAATCCACCGCCGACCACGACGCCCGAGCGGCGTCCTGCTCCCGGCCGGTCATGGGCCCGAACGGCAGCCGCCCGGATCGCATCGAGATCGTCTGGGGTGCGGTAGACGTGACAGCCAGGTAGGTCGTGCCCCGGCACCGGCGGGACGAACGGCACCGAGCCGGTGGCCAGCACGAGGGCGTCGTAGCCGAGCACCTCACCCGAGGCAGTGGTGACGGTGCGGGTGTCTGCGTCGATCTTTGTGGCGGGGTCGCCGAGACGTAGTTCCAGGCGACTCGAAGACTGAGCTGGGAGCGAAAGCTTCGCCGCGTCCCAGGAGTCGAGGTAAGACGAGAGGGCGACCCGGTCGTAGGCGGGTCGGTTCTCCTGCGCGAGGACGACCAGCCGCCAGTCCCCGTGGGTGTCCCGATCCATCATTCCCGCGACCAGACGATGGCCGATCATGCCGTAGCCGATCACCACGAGCGTTCGCATCACGCGACTCCTTCCCGTCCCGCAGCTGGCGACACGGAAGGCTGCTCGACGCTCGGGTCCGCGTCGGCGAGCCAGGAACAGATTCCCTCTACCGCACTGGCGCACGTCCCGCAGCCGGTGGTGACCCGGGTGCGGTCGGTCAGCGATTTCACCGTCCGCGCGCCGGACTGCCATGCGGTCATCAACTCGCCCTTGCTGACCCCGTTGCACCGGCAGATGAGCGCGCGGGCGGGCAGCAGAGCTGGCGAATCCGCGGTCGGGCCAGCAGCGCGCCCCAGCAGCAAACCGAACCGGTCCCCAGGCACCGTGGCGCGTGAGTCGAAGAGTTGGATCACCGGACCGGTCGCCTCGGGTAGCCCGACGAGTACGGCTCCGACGATCCGACCTTCGCGCAGTCGAACGGTGCCGTAGCGGCCGCGAGAAGCGTCGGACAAGGCGATCACCTCGCACGGCTCTCCACTGTCGGCGACCGCGCTGAGTTCGCCCATCGACGCCAGGTCGATGCCGCGTGCCTTGAGTCTGGTCACGATCGAAGAGCCGTTGTAGCGCGCGCTCGGACTCGCTCCGGACACGACGTCGGCTACGACGTCTGCTTGCTCCCAACACGGTTCCACCAGACCGTGGCAGACACCGCGGTGTTCGGCGCACTCACCGATCGCGTAGATATCCGGCACTGACGTTGCCAGCTGGTCGTCGACCACGATGCCCCGCCGGACAAGCAGCCCCGCACTGCGCGCCAACCAGGTCTGGGGTGCGACACCGGTGGTCACGACTACGCCGGCGACCGGCAAGGTGGTGTCGTCCGAGAGCAGCAGCGCACCAGGTGTCCAGCTGACCGCTGCGACATCCAGGCGCAGCTGGACGCCGTGTCCGGTCAGGAGCCGGGCAAGCACATCCGCGGCCCCGGAATCGAGCTGGCGCTCCATCAGGTGCGGCAGCGGGTGGACCAGCGTGACTTCAACGCCCAGCCCGGCCAGGCCGCGGGCCGCCTCCACGCCGAGCAGGCCCCCACCCACCACGGCCATCGGCCCCTGCGCAGCCAGCGCTGCGATGCGGCGGGTGTCCTCGACGGTCCGGAACGTGACGACGCCCGGTGCGGTAGTGCCGTCGGGGAGGCCCAATCCTGGAATCGGCGGCAGCAGCGGTCGCGAACCGGTGGCCAGGATGAGCTGGTCGTAGCCCACGACCTCGGCGTCCGCAGCGGTCTCGAGGTCACCAGCCTCGGAGTCAGGAGCACTGTCGGCGAGCGTCACCGTGCGAGCGCAGGCGTCGATTCCGACGACGCGGGCGCCCAGCCTGATCGTGACACTCGGCTCGGCCAGCATCACTCGCGCCGGATCTCCGCCTTCGGCCAGAACCGAGGACAGCAGGACGCGGTTGTAGGCGGCGTGTGGTTCCGCGCCGAGCACCGTCACCGTGAGCTTGCTGCCGTGACGGGCCAACCGTTCGGCCAGCCGGTGCCCGGCCAGCCCGTTCCCGACGATCACCACCCGTTTCACGTCGGGACTCGATCGGCGTGCTGGATCGTTTCCAGCCGCACCGCGCAGACCTTGAACTCCGGCATCCGGGACACCGGATCCAATGCAGGATTCGTGATCAGGTTGGCGCGTTGGTCTCCGGCGAAGTGGAAGGGCAGGAAAACCGTGTCGGTACGCATGCTGTCGTCAAACCGGACCACCGCCTCGACGCTGCCGCGCAGCGCCACGATCCGGGCCCAGGCGCCGTCGGTCAGCCCGTTTGCGGTTGCTGTGTCGGGGTGGACCTCGACGAAGGCCCGGTCCTCGGCCGCCAGCAACTCCGGGACACGCCGGGTCTGAGCACCCGACTGGTAGTGCGCGAGTACCCGGCCGGTCGTGGCCAGCAACGGAAAGTCGAAGTCGGTTTTCTCGGCCGGCCCGGTGTGCTCCGCGGCGGCGAATCGGGCCCTTCCATCCGGATGCGCGAAACGGTCGAGGAATAGCCGAGGAGTCCCAGGGTGCTCGACGGTGGGGCAGGGCCAGTGCACGGCCTCTCCGGCGCTGACCCGGCCCCAGCTGATCCCCGCATAGTCGGCTGGCCCGCCGGCCGAAGCGGCGCACAGTTCGGCGTACACGAGCTGTGGATCCGTGCCGAAGCGATGCGCCGGTTGCCCCAGCCGCTCGGCCAGGCCGGCCAGGACCTCCAGGTCAGTGCGCACGCCAGGAGGGACAGCTACCGCACGACGTCGGCGCAATACTCGGCCCTCGAGGTTGGTCATCGTGCCGTCTTCCTCGGCCCACTGGGTGACTGGCAGGACGACGTCGGCGATCCTGGCCGTCTCGCTTGGTACGAAGTCAGCCACTACCAAGAGATCCAGGGCGCCTAGCCGGGCGGTGATGTGCGCTGCATTCGGCCCCGAGACAACGGGGTTGGACCCGAAGACCAGCAATGCCCGAGGCCCGTCCGCGGTTCCGAGCGCATCGAGAAGTTCATAGGCCGAACGTCCCGGTCCAGGAAGGGAGTCCGGGTCAACGCCCCAGACGTCGGCGACGTGTCGCCGGGCGGCCGGGTCGTCGATCCGCCGATAACCGGGCAACTGATCGGCCTTCTGCCCGTGCTCGCGACCACCCTGACCGTTGCCCTGGCCGGTGATGCACCCGTATCCGTTTCCCGGTGTGCCGGGCAGGCCCAGCGCAAGGGCCAGGTCGATGAAGGTGCCTACGTTCGCCGTACCCGTGCTGTGTTGTTCGACTCCCCGGCCGGTGAGAATGAAGACACCTTCGCCACGGACCTTGGCTTCGTGCAGCGTCCGCGCGGTCTGTCTGAGCAGTCCCGCACCCACGCCGGTGATCCGCTCCACGCGTTCGGGCCACCAGGCCGCCACGGTCCTTCGCACCTCGTCGAAACCCGTCGTGCGTGCGGCGATGTAGCTCTGCGCGCACCAGCCCTCAGCGACCAGAATGTGCAGCAGTCCCAGCGCCAGAGCGGCATCGGTCCCGGGCTGGGGCTGCAGATGCAGGCCGCCAGCAGCCTGCCCCCGAACGGCGGTCTCCGACCGACGAGGGTCGATCACGACGAGGTGCGCGAGGTCCAGATGCCGCAGGAACGGGGGCATCGTCTCGGCGAGGTTCGCTCCGGCCAACAGGACGACGCCGGCATCGTCGAGATCGGTGAGCGGGAAAGGCATTCCTCGGTCCAGCCCGAAGGCCGCCGTGGCTCCCGCGGCTGCCGACGACATGCAGAACCGGCCGTTGTAGTCGATCTGGGAGGTGGACAGGGCCACCCGGGCGAACTTCCCTAGCTGGTACGCCTTCTCGTTGGTCAGCCCGCCGCCGCCGAAGACCGCGACCGCGTCCGTACCGAAATCGCGCTGTGCCGCCTGAATGCCGGCAGCTACGAAGTCCAGCGCGTCGTCCCAACCCGCTGGCCGCAAGGCACCGCCCGGCCGTGAACGGATGAGGGGTGTTCGCAGCCGGTCAGGCACGTCCAGGACCGCGGCCGAGGTCCAGCCCTTGCGGCACAGGCCGCCCCGGTTGGTCGGGAAGTCCCGAGCGTGCACGACGGGTGGCCCGGGTGCGGCGGTGTCCAGGGTCATCGCACACTGCAGAGCGCAATAGGGACAGTGCGTCTGTGTCCGGAGCCCCGTCATGGCCTGGATCCTCGACGCAGCCGGTGTCGGCTTCGGGTCTGCCGTGTTTCCGACGTGTAGCCGGGCGATCCGTCGCGGGTGGCCATCTGACCGGTTCAGACCCCCGCGTAGGCAAGCACGCGCTCGGACGCGATGCGAGCCCGCGGGCGCAGATAGACGACATAGGTCACCGCAGCGCAGAGCCCGTAGAAGGCGAGAAAGGAAAGAAATGCCGGGATCCCGGAGCCCGTGGCGGCGAACGACTGACGAAATGCCAGGTTGATGAACAGTCCGCCCAGGGCTCCGACCGCGGAGACGATGCCGATCACCGCGCTGGAGATCCGGCGAGCCTGGGCCCGCGCGGCGTCCTCGGACAGGCCGGCTTCGACCGCACTGGCGGCTCTGGCCTGATAGATCGCCGGGATCATCTTGTATGTCGAACCGTTGCCGACGCCGGAGAACACGAAAAGCAGGAGGAACCCAGCGGTGAAGATTCCCAGTGACTCCGTCTGGGAGGCGATGACGATGATGACAACGGAGGTGCCCATGGCTAGGAAACTCAGCAGCGTCACGCGTGAGCCGCCCATCCGATCGGCCAACCAGCCGCCAACGGGCCGGATCAGCGAGCCCACCAGCGGTCCGATAAAGGTCACCGCGGCCGCCTCGAGCGGGGTGCGGTCGAACTGAAGCTGGAGCACCAGACCGAAAGCGAAGCTGAAACCGATGAATGAACCGAATGTCCCGATGTAGAGGAAGCCCATCACCCACATCTGCCGGTCTGCTAGCGCCTCTCTGGCAGCGGCGCTGTCGTTCTTGACCATCGTGAGGTTGTTCATGAAGAGGGCCGCGCAGAGTGCGGCCACCACGATGAGCGGCAGGTAGACCGCGAGCAGCAGCCGCGGCGCCGTAGGGCCTGCGGTCGCGAGGACGGCAAGACCGAGGAGCTGGATCACGGCGACGCCCAGGTTCCCGCCACCGGCGTTGAGGCCGAGCGCGCCACCCTTGACCCGATCCGGGAAAAAGGTGTTGATATTGGCCATCGACGACGCGAAATTGCCGCCTCCAACACCCGCCGTCAGCGCCACCAGAAGCAGGGTCGAGTAGGAGACTCCGGGCTCGAGGACTAATGCGGCTAGACCGATCGGCACCAACAGCAGTAGGGCGCTGACGATCGTCCAGTTGCGCCCGCCGAACCAGGCGACGGCGAAGGTGTAGGGCAGCCGCAGCAGCGCGCCGACGGCCGCGGGAAGGGAGACGAGCAGGAACTTGTCGGCCGGGGTCAGTCCGTAGTCCTCGCCCATGAACAGCACGAGCACCGACCAGATGGTCCATACCGAGAACCCGATGTGCTCGGCGAAGATGGAGAACCATAGGTTTCGCCAGGCGATCCGCTTGCCGGTGGATTCCCAGAACTGCTCATCCTCGGGCCGCCAGTCATCTATCCAGGTCTGGCGAGCCGCGCGACTACCTGAGGCTGGGTGGTCGATGCCGGTCGAGTTCGGCTCGGTGTCCATGCCAGAAGACGCTAGGAACCGGTTGTTGTCGCGGTGTTGCCCTGTGTTGCTTCGGCAAGAAGTTCCCTTCACACCGGCGCAGTGCCCGTGTGAGGTCAGTCCCGCGCGGCGCGCGGCGGCTCAGACCTGGGCGCTGAATCCGACCCGACGGTGATCTGCTTCGGCGATTTCGACGTAGGAGATCCGCTCTACCGGGATGACCACGCGACGGCCGCGCTCATCGACGAGGGTCAGCACGCCTCGGCCTCGGTCGATCGCCTCGGTGATCGCTAACTGAACCTCGTCAGGAGACTCGGGGCTGTCCACCGTGAGCTCTCGAGCTGAGTGCTGCACACCGATCTTGACTTCCACCGCTGCCCGCCTTAGCTCGCTCCGCCGGGCGATCCGACGGTTGCCTGGCCGAGGCTAGTCCAGCCTGAGCTCGT